>JADFXO010000202.1 GCA_015233485.1 Nitrospirota bacterium | reverse complement strand
CGTTTCCCTGATATCATCCTTTCGGTTATACGAGACTATTACCGCGCTGACAAGGGGTGTGTTATTATCAGACAAGGTTTTGTCTCCTCAGATTTTCAACAAATTTCGCTTTTGCGGCAGGGTAGGCCAGCTTTAGTTTCCACGCCTCTGTGGCCGCGATAGTATTTCCGTAGGCGTCGGCGTAGATTACATCGCCATCGCCGGCGTCTGCCTCCCTTGCGTCTAAAATCACATGACCTACTTTGATGACTCTGGTATTATTCATGCCGACGAAATTTTTACTTATGTCCAGTGTGAGAGATGGGTCAGTATTTTTGTTAAAATCGGCCCGGCCGCCAATACCTTTCAGGCCGTCTATGGCCGCGCGGTAGATTATCTCTTTAGTATTGGTCTTTTCAAACGCCGCGCACGTATAAATGGCCGTAAAGACATCGCCAAGCAGTGTATCCATCGTCGCCGCGGTCCCGTATTTCCTGAAAAACCTCACCCTGTTTTTCCAGAAATAGTATGTAGTGAGGAGATCTTTTTTGCTTGATATGCCCATCGCGTGAAATACCTTCGATTTGGCCGCCCCAAAGATTTTATAACCCTTCAATTTCATTCGCCACGCCCAGTCCATGTCGTCCCAGTAGAGGAAATAGCTTTCGTCAAGAAGGCCGGTCTTCTTGACTGCGTCTGTTCGCGTGATAAGCGAACACGCGGGGACATAGTCAACCTCTATGTCCTCGGTTATTTCGCCGTGAGATGTCTCCGAATAGTTTTTTTTATTGGGCTTAATAAATGCGGCCTCCCAGTCCAGCCACGCGCCGAATTCCTGGACTGTACCGGGCTGGTTAACCATATAGTAGAGCTTAGAGCCGGCGATACCGGCCTCAGGGTGTTTAATCATAAAGTCAACGAGGGCAACGAGGGCGCCGTCCTCAGCTCTGGTATCGTTATCAAGGAGATACAAAAACTCATAGCCTTTGCCAGAGGCCAGGGCCGCAGAAATCCCCGTATTAAAACCGCCGGAGCCGCCCTTGTTTGTCTCATTTTCGATAAGATTAATCCTGCCGCCGTATGTCTGTTTAACAGCATGGGCGGAGCCGTCATCAGAGGCATTATCCACGACATAGAGGTCGAAATCCCTGTATGTCTGGTTTAATACCGAGTCGATACACGGTAACAAATAATCCTTCTTGTTCCAGTTGCAAATTATAACGGCAGTCTGTGGTTTCATCTATTTTTTAGTCGGCAGCGTTTGAGGGAATCTTAACACAGTATATGGCAATTATGCAAAATAAGCGCAAGGATTAAAGACGAAGGGGGATAATCCCCCTTCACCCCGTATTCACGCACACGTTTAACTGTTGAATTCCGGCTGCCGCTCGTTGGCGGCTTCGGCACTCCGGCTTAGGGCGGCACTACCCAAATTCCTATTGAAATAATTATGTTTTTATGGTAGATTAGAATACTTGATTATAGCAGGGGTGGTTTTGATGGCTAATAGCCGGTTGTGTGTTTCTCTAAAAGGGCTAAAAGTGCTTACGACAAATTACGCGCTTTTATGCGTCGTCCTCATGTTTCTTTCAGCATGTAACCCCGCCCCGAAACACACCGAATTTTTATTAAAGACGGGGCATCCAGGCAGTGTCACAAGCGTAAGCTACAGCGCCGACGGGCGGTTTATCGCTTCCGGCGGCACAGATAACACCGTGAAGATATGGGATGCTTCCACTGGGACGCTGCTGCACACCCTTACGGGGCATTCAGGCAGTGTCAAAAGTGTAAGTTACAGTGCCGACGGCCGGTTTATCGCATCAGGCAGTTACGATAACACCGTGAAGATATGGGATGCCTTAACTGGCAACCTGATACGCACACTTGCCGGGCATACAGACACGGTAAGAAGCGTAAGCTACAGCGCCGACGGGCGGTTTATCGCTTCCGGCAGTGAGGATAAAACCGTGAAGATATGGGATGCCGCAACGGGGACATTGCTGCGCACACTTGCAGGGCATTTAAGAGGTGTAAGAAGCGTAAGCTACAGGGCCGATGGGCAGGTAATCGCTTCGGGTAGTTGGGATAAAACCGTGAAGCAATGGGATGCCGGAAATGGCAACCTGATAGGCAGTCTTGACGGGCATAAAAGCATTGTCTCAAGCGTAAGTTATAGTGCCGACGGGCGGTTTATCGCTTCGGGCAGCTTTGATAAGACCGTGAAGATACGTGATGCCGGAAACGGGAGCCTGCTGCGCACACTTGCCGGGCATTCAGGCAGTGTCACAAGCGTAAGTTACAGTGCCGACGGGCGGTTTATCGCTTCCGGCGGCTTCGATAAAACTGTGAAGATATGGGATGCCGGAAATGGGAGCCTGATACGCACACTTGCCGGGCATTCAGACACGGTCACGAGCGTAAGCTACAGTGTCGACGGTAGGTTTATCGCATCGGGCAGCCTTGATAACACAGTGAAGATATGGGATGCCGCCAACGGGAACTTGCTGCGCACGCTTGCCGGGCATTCAGAGTCGGCCTCACATTCAGAGCCGGCCACAGACGCAAGCTACGATAGCGGCGAGTGAGGGAATAACATTTCTTACACCACCGTCAATATTGGCCGTGTTGGATGAATTTCAGCGATACGTCCATTCTGTTTTCGATTTCTTTTAGTTCGTTATGAATGCTTTTCAGGACTACGTCAAAGGTCTTAAGATGGGGCAATTTTTCGGCTTTTCTCTTTGAGATTTCGCTTACGCCGTCCTCCATGCCTTTGAGTTTATTCATGACAATGGCCTTTTCTTTATATATATCGGAGAATTCCTCCTCAAGGTGTCCTTTGAGTGTAAGGCAGTTGTTTACATCGCCTGTGACGCCCTTTGTGCTGAACTGCAGACGGTTTATATCATCAATCAACCGCTCCTTTTCGCCCGTAAGCCGCTCTATCGAATCCATAAAACCCTTCGACCTGTACTCGTTGGACTGTATATCGCTTGTAGTTGCGGCTATAACTATATCCATCCCTTTGAGTTCGGAATTTAACGCCTCCATATCATACCTAAGGGCTGCCGCCGCCTCCTGCAGAGAGGACTTTGTCTCTTTCAATTGGCGAAGTGTGCGAATAAGCTCTTTTATTTCGTTATAAAGTTCCACATCGGTTTCCATTTAACACCTCCTGTTACGTAATGATAACACAACCTTCGCGTTTAGCGCTATGGTTTTTGGCGCATACGGCGTGTTGACAAATCAACCGTTTCTGCTATAATAGAAGTATAACTGTTGTATTTTACAACTTTCAGCCATGTATGCAGTCCAGGAGGAAACAATATGGCCTTGGTGAAGGTAAAAAATAAATTTCAAGTTACTATCCCGAATGAGATTCGACTACAGGCGCATATCAAAGAAGGGGATATCTTAGAAGTAATTGTTCAGGATAAGGCCATCGTCTTTAAGCCCAGTGCCGTATTAGACAGAGACAGTGTCGATGCCGCAATTGCCGAAGGATTAAGAGATTACAAGGAAGGCCGGGTATTTGGGCCATTTGACAGCGTTGAGGAGTTTAAAGCCGCTCTCACTACTATATCTTGATAGGCGTTCCTTTCAGCCTGTTTCTTATGTCTGCCACTTCCCCGAAAAATCTCTTAGCCCCCTCTGAATCACCCATCTTCTCATAATTTGCAATTCAGCAGTCCTTGAAAAGTTCCTTTACAAGAGAGTCTTTATCACGATGAAGTCCTTCGGCAAGGTCTCTAAGAATATTGCTAAGTGTGCCGATTTTTAAGGGTGAGTGGGCGGGAATGGTTATACGATGTTTTACATTTCCATGCGTTGAGGTCAAGCGAATATGACTGCCGCTTTGTCTTGTTATCTCATATCCGTATCTACTCAGAAGTGCGGCAAAGTCTCTGCCCGATAAGTCTCTTGGAATTTTAGGCATAAGAAAACACTTCTTCTGTAACCATATGAAGCCTGATTATTTTCGGAACTTCCTCATCATTGTCAAAATGGCATCGAATGGCATCCTTTATGTTTAATTTCAATTCAGCCAAATCTTCGCCCTCTGTAATTATAGAGTGGTTGAGGGCATGGGCACAAAAGCCGCCTTCAATGTCTTTCTCTACAATAAATATAATTTCACACATATACACCTCCTCCTGTAGACATATGCGTCTTGATACCAAATTGCGGTCATAGAAGTAAAGAGATTTTCACAGCCTTTCCCTGTTCTGTCATTCCCGCCTACGAGCGGGAATCCAGTCCTTACGCCATTTTCTGAAAGACTGGATTCCTGCGTTCGCAGGAATGACAAATTTACTCATATGATTGCAACTGAGTATCATGGAGCTACTATATCTTATTAGGCGTTCCTTTCAGCCTGTTCCTTATGTCTGCTTCCTCATCAAAATATGTCTTAGCCCCGTCCAAATCGACCATCTTCTTAAGCCAGATCGCATAGTTATGGCATACATCGGCAAGTTTCTTTAAATACACCGCGGGATGTTTTTTAACAAGAGTTCGTCTAATCTGAAGAGCCTCCTCGTAAAGTATCTTAGCCTCTTTCAAATCGCCCATATTTGCAAGCAGGTTGGCAAGGTTGTTGCTGGTCTCGGCAACATCATAGGAGTACGCTTCAGGGTGTTTTTCAGCAAGAGATCGTATAATCTGAAGAGCCTCCTCGTATAGTCCCTTAGCCGTGTCCAAATCGCCCATGTTCTTTAGCAGTTTGGCAAGATTGTAGCTTGTGATGGCAACATCAGGCAAGTAAGCGTCAGGGTGTTTTTCAGCAAGTGTTCGTCTAATCCGAAGAGCCTGCTCGAAAATAATTTTAGCCCTGTCCCTATCGCCCATGTCTGAGAGAAGGGCGGCAAAGTTGTTGCAGGTCAAGGCAACATCATGCAAGTAAGCGTCAGGATGTTTTTTAACAAGAGTTCGTCTAATCTGAAGAGCCTCCTCGAAAAGCACCTTAGCGCCGTCCAAATCGCCCATGTTCTTTAGCAGTATGGCAAGGTTGTTGCTGGTACCGGCAACATCATGCAAGTAAGCGTCAGGGTGTTTTTCAGCAAGTGTTTTGTATAACCGAAGAGCCTCCTCGAAAAGCACCTTAGCCTCTTTCAAATCGCCCATATTTGCAAGCAGGTTGGCAAGGTTGTTGCAGATACCGGCAACATGTTGTTGATAATTATCAGGGTCTTTCGCAGCTTTCTTTTTTGCAATTTCCATAGCACTTTCCAAATACTTGATACTATCTCCCCACATCCGTTCTATCAGCCAAAATCTGCTGAGGTTACCAGTATTTATTATGTATCTGTCATGGTTATCTTCATTGGCAAGCAACAAATTAAGGAACTCAATCAGATGCCCATGTTCTTGTTCAAATAATTTCAAATTGTTTTTGAGTTTTACGTCATCGGTTGAATATTCCTTAACAAAATTATCCCAATATGAAATAAAGGCAGCCTCTATTTCAGGTTTGCCTTCATCACCATTAAGCAAATCTTTACCGTACCGATGCACGATTGGCAGGAAACTCCATTTGCCGTTAGTACAACTTATCAGCGAAGACCTTTGTATCTCTATTAAAAGAGGCAGCGTCTTAGTTTTGCCGTTTTTCTTAAATAATGTCCCATAACACGCTTCAACCAATGACGCCTCGAAGCCGTTTGCGAAAAGCGATAGGGCGCGAAATAATTTTTGAGCCGGTTCAGATAATCGATCATATGACCAATTAAAACACGCCTTCACGCTCAAATGGCTTTTCTTACATAGCTGGCCTTCACAAATACCCTCTTCAATCTTCATAAGCTCGTCGAAAGATTCCTTTAACGACGCTGCCGCATTTTTCCATGAATAGTAATTCATCCAGCCAGCCACTAACTCAATCGCAAGCGGTAGGCCGCATGTTATCTCAAGTATCTCTTTCACATACTCCGCGTTGACCTCAGGCACTTCCCATTCATTCATCCCACCCAAGAGCCTTACACGCGCCTCAAGTAATTTATATGAATCGGAGGACTTGAGAAACTTAACTAATTCAGCATTTTTTCTATTACCGGCTTTCAGCTCAAAAGGTTCTAATTCAATCACCTTTTCATAATTGGCAACACCGGCTGCCCGTCTTGAGGTTATCAATATCTTTAAACCCTCAACGCCCACAAGCCCCGCAATCACACGCCGTCCCTTTGCGTCATCAATGCTCTCGTAATTGTCGATAAGTAAAAGAACGGGTTTATTCTGGCATTTTCCACGAATGGCCTTTGTCAGCTCATCAAGGCTCCTTCCTGATTCCTTAGGTAATTCGGCGGACGCGGCTATCAATCCGACAATTTGCAGGTCATCCGCATCGTCGTTGAGTCTGTCCATGTTGATAAAGAATAAATCATACTCATCATCAATTTCCGTGGAAGTCTTTATAGCAACCGCAGTTTTCCCGACTCCGCCAGTTCCGCAAATTGTAACAAGTTTGTTCTTTTTAATATTTTCCTTTAAATCATTAATAAATCCATCACGCCCGATAACGTCTTTAAGGTCATACACCGGAGGATAGTTAAAACTCTTGTCATGCGGCGGTTCAGGGCCAAGTGTTTTCCCTTCCCATTTAAGTTCATATATTTCAATGTGTTCTTTTATCCCCTTAAGTTTTCTTTTTCCCCAGTGATAAAATTGAAAATCTGGAAGGCTGCCAACAATTTCTTTTACAACGCCTGAGAACAATACCTGGCTGTCTTTTGCAATCGCTTCAACCCTTGCCGCTAAATTTACGTGGTGTCCCGTGTAGTCTTTAACCTTACCATCAACTATATCAGGATGGGCAATCCCCATGTGAAACCCTATTCGTACCTCAAGGGGATTATTTTTTTCTTCTGGATTTTCTATCGGAGCAATCTTAAGCTCTTTAATAATGCCCGCCGCGGCTCTGACGGCGTCATGGGGCCGTTCAAAAACTGCCATAAAACTGTCGCCGATAGTTTTAACTTCATGACCGTTATGTGTTTTCAAACATTCTCTAATAATCTTATCGTGAGGTTCCCTTACTGTTTCTGTATATATGTCAGCGCCCCTGTCATCGCCGTGTTTAGTTTTCAAAAAATCAGCCATCGCCGTACTTCCAACAATATCCGTAAACATTATGGTTAATACGCCTTTAGG
>JADFXO010000201.1 GCA_015233485.1 Nitrospirota bacterium | reverse complement strand
TGATTCTACGCCTTTTCCCTTACATATCCAAGTTTAGTTAAGATTCGTATCCAGCGTGGAGCGTTGCGTTTTGCTTGCAACGCCTCGTAGTCTATATTGGGATCGTTGTAAGGTTCTTTCTTTGGTCAGTAGTGTGTCTCAATATCTTATGGCCGACAGCCACTATAGCACGCTTGTGCCCCCCAAGTCCCTTTCTCCATGCCGTTGAACTGGCTTTTGGTTTTAATAGCGCTGTTGGCTGATTCACACAGTAGTTGCCGTATCGGTTTCCTTTGCTTGACCGGCCACTCTTTCGCACTTTCGTTATTCCCAGGGCATATTCCTGCCCATGAACATATTTTGTCTTTGCTCCCAAATACGCTCATGTCAGTTCCTATCTCCGCCAGTAACATCGCAGCAGTTATCTCGTCTACACATGGAATGATTTGTAATAAACCCCATTGCTGTTTATACGGCTCCATTGAGCTTGACAAAAAATGCTATAATACAGCAGCTTTTAAGAAGGAGACATTTACCTGATTATGAAAATGCTTACAATCTGTGCCGCTCTTGGGTGGTTTATAGAGACGCAAAGATGAACATACTGCACGGTACATGGATACCATACAATGACAATGGATTTATCCGGCCAGGTGCTTTTTATCTATGGGTTGAGACGAATGTAATAAACAAGAAAAAAAGTGGAAAAGACGATATTCATCCAATGCATCTGCCAAGGGCTGATCTTGTTAAATTTGTGGATCAGGTCACAGGGATAAAAACAGAAGGTAGAAGGACATATTTAAACGATATAGTTGCAGATAAGATATTCACATTACCCTCAAGCGACGGGATGCCTCTTCCCTCATATGATATGATGAAATATCAGGGAATGCAAGCCCCGGAAACCTGTAAGTTTATTCAATGGCAGATATGCTGCTACCAACTCCTCAATCCGATAAAGGCAATAAACGACATCCATTTCATCGCCCTTTACTCATCAGATATACAGATAGGCACCGATTTGCTCTTTTGGTACCACTACACGGGATCATTGAAAGAAATCATCATTAAAGATCAATATATACCAGCATTAAAGCTTAGGAAGCCACCAGCGACAGGCAAAAAAAAGAATAAAGGATTTGAAATCTACCCTGTATGGGAAATAATATCCGAGCAATACGAGGCGATTATTGAAAAATACTTGATACACATGCCTGCCGTATGCCTTGCCGGGGCCAATATAAAGAGAAAACAAGTACGGTTTTATTCAAAGGAAGACCTCCTACGCCATTTTTCGGAAAATATGCTCCATGAAATAATAAGCCGCACGCCCTTTTCAAACCAGATTGATAAACAGACCGCAGGAACATTTATTAATCAATGCGTAAATGTTGGAGCCGGTACGGCTATAGTGCCAATACAATCGGAAAAGGCATTGGATGATTATAAGAAATGGCTGAACTGGAAGAACAAGTTCGCGGTAACCTCCAATGACGTTGGATTTAATCTGTGTTTTAAACTCACTGAGTCTGAAAACGAAAAAGATGCATGGTTTGTCAGTTTTATAATATCATCGGGACAGGATCCTTCTCTTAAACTGGCCTTATCAGAATATTGGGAACTTTCTAAAAAGAAAAACAAAACGATAATAAATCAATTTGGGACAGATATTGAGAAGTCCTTACTGCTTAACCTTGGCTATGCGGCCCGAATGTATCCAAAGATATGGGATGGACTCCAGACTGATAAGCCCGTTGGGATACGGCTGCAAACATTCGAGGCTTATGACTTTCTGAAAGAAAGCGCGTGGGTGCTGGAAGACTCAGGATATAAGGTGATAGTTCCAGCCTGGTGGACACCTAAAGGACGTAAGAAGGCAAAGATTCGCTTAAAGACTTCTATACCGGCTGAAAAAGCGGCAACAGGATACTTTAGTTTAAACACCATTCTAAACTATCAGTATGAACTTTCGATAGGCAACCAGGCAGTAACTGAAAAAGAGTGGAGTGAGCTGATAAGGGCCAAGTCACCTTTGGTTAAATTCAGGGGACAATGGATGGAGCTTGACAGGGATAAGATGCAGGAAATGCTTGACTTCTGGCAATCCCATAGCAGAGACAACCCTGAAATTGGCCTGATGGACATGATAAAAATGTCTTCAACCTCAGAAGACGATATTGACTTTGAACATGATAAGGCAATATCTGACATGCTTTCAGGTTTATATGACAAGAGTAGATTAGAGATGGTTGAACAGCCAGCCAATTTTAATGGAACCCTGCGGCAATATCAGATAAGGGGAGTTTCATGGCTTGAATATCTCCAAAGGCTTGGACTGAATCCATGCCTCGCAGATGATATGGGCTTGGGTAAGACTATACAGATAATTGCTCTGATGCTCAGAGAGAGACAGCCACATAGTAAAACTGAGCCAACATTATTGATAGCTCCTACCTCAGTGCTTGGAAACTGGGAGAAGGAGGTACAGAAATTTGCCCCGCAGTTAAAGGTATTGATTCACCACGGCAGTAAAAGAGTTAAGCAGATAGACGATTTTAAAGCGGAATGTGAGAAATATGACATGGTTATATCGTCATTTTCACTGGCAAGGAGGGATGAGAAACTGCTGAGTGCGTTAAAATGGAAGAGGATTGTAGTGGACGAGGCTCAGAACATAAAGAATCCCAAATCATCCCAAACGAAAGCGGTGTTAAAATTACAGGCGCAGCACCGTGTGGCCTTAACCGGCACGCCAATCGAAAACCGCTTATTAGACCTGTGGTCTATATTTAACTTCTTGAGCCCAGGGTATCTTGGCACAACTGGACAGTTCAAGAATGTATTTGAAGTCCCAATCCAGAAGGAAAACGACCTCACAAAATCGAATATATTAAGAAAACTCGTAGAACCATTTATCCTTCGCAGGGTAAAGACGGATAAGGAGATTATAAAAGACCTGCCTGATAAGGTAGAACAAAAGATTTACTGTAACCTGACCAAAGAGCAGGCATCTCTGTATGAAGCAGTCGTCAGGGATGTGGAGCAACAGATAGAAGATAGTGAGGGCATTCAGAGAAAGGGCTTGATTCTTTCGACTCTTATGAAACTCAAACAGATTTGTAACCACCCGATGCAGTTCCTTCAGGATGACAGCGAGTTTACCAAAGAGAGGTCTCATAAACTGAGCCGCCTCTCTGAGATGATTGAAGAGGTGATAGAAAGTGGGGAGAGCCTTTTAGTCTTCAGCCAGTTCAGGGAAATCTGCGACGCCATTGTAGGTTATATAAGAAAGACGTTTCATTACAGCACCTATTATATTCATGGTGGGACGAGCAGGACAAAGCGTGAGCAAATGATTGACGAGTTTCAGGACAAAGAAACAGAACCTTCAGTGTTTGTACTATCTCTCAAGGCTGGTGGTGTTGGAATAACATTAACAAAGGCAACGCATGTTTTTCACTTTGACAGGTGGTGGAATCCGGCTGTAGAGGACCAGGCAACTGACAGGGTGTTTAGAATAGGACAGAAGAAGAATGTCTTTGCCCACAAGTTTGTAACCATAGGAACCCTTGAGGAGCGGATAGACAGCATGATAGAGGACAAAAAGAGGATATCGTCGTCAATTATAGGTACAGATGAGTCATGGCTGACGGAGCTAGACAACGAGGCATTTAAAAAATTGATATCGCTTAATCAAAGTTCAATAATGGAGACAGAGTAATGGCAGTGTTTAGCAGAACGTGGTGGGGCAAGCGGTTTATTGAGGCTCTTGAGGAGTTCACAGACGATGCAAGGCTCGGCAGGGGACGCAGTTATGCTCGTGGTGGGAAGATACTCAAATATCAGATTGACAACGGCCAGGTAACAGCAACGGTGAGAGGTTCCATAAATCCATATTTTGGGGTATATAAGGAGCCAAAATACCAGACATCTATTGAAATAACAAAAATATCCAAAGAAAAATGGTCTAAAGTGATAAATACGATATCCGTAAGGGCTGGTTTTGTGGCAAAACTTCTTATGAACGAGATGCCGGACAATATTGAGACCGTCTTCTCAGAGATGGCGCTTCACCTGTTACCGCATAATGAAAAGGATATTAAGACGGAATGTTCTTGTCCTGATTGGGCAAATCCTTGTAAGCACATAGCAGGCGTCTATTATCTTGTAGCCTCGGAGCTTGACAACGATCCCTTTTTGATGTTCGAGCTCCGTGGATTGTCAAGGATTGACCTTCAAACGGAACTAAGAAAATCCCCTCTTGGCAAGTTATTATCTGAGGAGTTAGATAAGAAGGAACCTATGCTTGAAGAGGCGGATACTTATTATACGGAACCGGCAACGGAAGAAATTAAAGATTCTTTAAGCATAAAAGAGTTTTGGAGAGGTGAAAAAATGCTGCCGCAAGCGATAGAGCCAATATCAAGTTCTGGGGTATCTGCCGTATTAATAAAAAAACAAGGAGATTATCCGGCTTTTTGGGATATAGACAACTCATTCGTTGAAGTAATGGAACAGATATATGCCCAAATCAGAACAAAGAACAGAGCATCGATGTAAAAAGTCTTGTGGGTGAGTAACTACTACAACTGATGCAATCAGATACCGGGTTGTACATAACGCTCATAACAACGACACTTTTGGGAGTGTCAGGGAGTGTCAAGTTATTTGTGTAAACCCCATTTTTGATAGGTGGTATTTTTGTCTTATTTTTTTAACAGTTCTCATTTTATCGTAGCGGGAAATAACTTGTTGGAAAACGGAGAAAAAAGCCATGCAGCGGCTTACACCTCTCGCGTAGTGGTTTTTTCTTTGTTTTTCAACAAGTTATTATCGGGCACCCTACCGGAGGAATTTGTTTTTTGTCCGTTTATCCTTAAAGAACGATACAGCGTTCTGCAGTTGCCGCGCCTGTGAGGAAAGTTCATTGGACTTTGAAGCAATCTCTTCAGAGGCGGAGGCGTTTTGCTGTATAACCTGATCAAGCTGCTGAAGTGCCTTGTTTATCTGTTCAGCCCCTGTGTTTTGTTCCGCAGAGGCCGCACTTATCTCTTGCACGAGTTCCGCCGTTTTCCGTATATCCGGAACCATCTTTTCAAGCATTTCGCCGGCACTCTCGGCTATGCTTACGCTCGACGAGGAAAGCTGGCTTATCTCGCCAGCCGCCTTCTGGCTGCGCTCGGCAAGTTTCCTGACCTCCGAGGCCACAACCGCAAACCCCTTGCCGTGTTCACCCGCGCGCGCCGCCTCTATCGCAGCATTCAAAGCCAACAGGTTTGTCTGCCTGGCTATCTCCTCGATTATCGATATCTTGCCGGCTATCTGCTTCATTGCGTCTACGACCTCTGCAACCGCCTTGCCGCCTTGCTGTGCATCCCCCGAGGCCTTGGACGATATGCGCTCCGTCTGCTGCGCGTTGTCTGCGCTTTGCCTGATGTTTGATGCCATTTCCTCCATTGACGACGATGCCTCTTCCACCGCCGCCGCCTGTTCTGTTGCACCTTCCGAAAGCTGGCCGGCGCTTGAACTTAACTCGCCGCTTCCGGCAAATACGTGATCTGACGCCGTCTTCACGCCGGCTACTATACCGCTCAGTTTCTCTGTCATGGTATTCATGCTGCCGACCAGCGCGCCTATCTCATCCCTACCCCGGTAATGAACTATAGGCACATCCAAATCACCATTTGATATCCTCCCCAATCCCTCGGAAATACAACACAGGTATCCCGCAACTTTATTGATAAGAAAAATCGCGGGGAGAAGCACAAAAAACATGCATACAATACATGATATTGACAAGTTAAAAAGTAGTGATGACATGTTCTTTTCGAGTGGGACTCGTGATATGACCCCAGCCAACGCTCCTTCCACCTCGCCTTCATAACCTATCAGGGGAATCAGCGCTATGTTATATTTTTCCTTTCCTATCGTAACTATTTCCTGCGCCATTTCTCCCGGCTTCAACTTGCGCATGATATTATCGGGAAGGGAATATTCCTCGGCACCCTGAAACGTCGCCGCATTAGTTTTACTTCCAAAAAACAGGATTATCTCGGTGTTCGCCACTTTCTTTAAGTATTCCGCTGTTTCTTTCCTCACATAGGCTCCGACTTTTACTGTACCAACTATCTTATCGCCCAATATTAACGGATAGATAGCGTCCCAATTCATCTCATGGGTTGTAATGGATACGTGCAGTCCATGTACAACCTTACCGGAAAGGGCATCCCTTATCATTGGAACCTTGGATTTGTCGTCTCCTTTTTTCCCGGGATTGTGTCCTCTCATTATAACCACGCCCTTTTCGTTGGTTATTTCGACTGTTATTATAATATCGTCTATTTTATGAATCGACTGAAACTCTGTGGTCATAATCCGTTGCAATCCACCCATATCGCCCTTGGCGACGGCGTCGGCAATCTCTGGTTTCCTTGAAAGGATATCCGCGCATACCCTGACTTTCTGGGTAATTATGTCTTGCATGGCTCGAATGTTTTCTCCGGCGACCATGGTACGTGCCGCAAAATCTTCATTAAGTTTTTCCCTCGTAACGACAAAAGCAATACCGGTAACCGCGGCGGAAGTAAGTAGTACGATTAGAATTACCCCCAACAATAGTTTGGTTCTCAGGCTAAAATCATTAAAAATCATGTTTCCTCCCATGTCTGTCTGAACAATACCTATGAAGGTATTAACAATTTTATGTTGAACTTACGCCAACATATATTTATTAAAAAGATTAAAATGGTTCTACAATATGGACACATTCCTTCCCCATAATCTGTAAGGCGTCAACCGGCAGGTTTAACGTGTTCTACTCCTCAACATTTTCCAAATGGACACACAGGGAAAGTACAGTCTTTACAGTTCATACATAGCCCGCCGTGGCCAATCCCGGCAAGCTCCTTTCTACCTATAAACTGCCCGGCCAGCACACGGGGCAAGATTAAGTCAAACACAGTGATCTTGCTATACATCCCACATGCCGGCAAACACATTATCGGGATATTATTCGGGATACGATTATGGCGGCTTCCGTGTTTGGACTGTAGAGCCGTCTTTGCACCATCGATGTAGCCGAT
The DNA here is from genome assembly GCA_015233485.1 of Nitrospirota bacterium. Lineage (GTDB taxonomy): Bacteria > Nitrospirota > Thermodesulfovibrionia > Thermodesulfovibrionales > Magnetobacteriaceae > Magnetominusculus. The sequence continues at coordinate 112 of JADFXO010000201.1, read as the reverse complement.
CAAAAACATCGCTCCGGGAAGCACCGCTGTTCCATAAAATGTTTCCGTAACGGGTAGTTTTCTTACGGCAAGAGGGGTTACGTCATCCGGGTCCACAGACATACCGCCCGTC
>JADFXO010000200.1 GCA_015233485.1 Nitrospirota bacterium | reverse complement strand
CTGATTTGCTTACCGACGTCATCGCGGGCGTTGCACCGGGTGTCCAGTCAAGCCGGCTACTGTCATATTCCGATTCCTCGTATTCTGCGCTTTCGATTTCCATACCTCCCACCATCAGCCTTTCTGTCCTCTTGCATGTAGTATCGTTGACAGCCGTCTGGCCGTTATATACCCATGTTTCCGAAGTAGTAGAAAGAACCGGAGGCGTCCTGTCCAGATACCATCTGCTGCCCACGGTGAAATTCAAGGTATATGGGTATTGGACAGTTCCGCCTTTGGGTACATAATTGCTTACTATTTTGACAAGGGCGTTGTCTTTGTCGAATATGTCTATTACCTGCCAGGTCATCCAGTTGTATCCTGTCTGCCAGGGTACGCCGGTTATATAATCGCTGCCAATTAGATTGCCGGTAATATAGTCTTTATCCTCCGGCGTTGCCTTATATGCGATCTCGTTTTTCCATAGCTGATAAAACTCATCCTCAGGGAAGAGGCTCAATTCCCTGTACATAACGCCGGTGCCAAGAAGCGCTTGCCGGTTTTTAAACATGCAGGCAGTTATATAACCGCCACTGCCGCTTGTGTACGCATGTCTGCTTCCCGGCATAGTTATAAACTGTGCCGTGTCCTCAGCGTATTTATACGTCCCGTTTGCTTGTATCTTAGTCCAGTCGCTGATATGACTGCTGCCTACTACTCTTTGCTGGTCTAGTACCAATAAAGTCGAACTCCACGAGCTTGCCGTGAACTCCGCATAATCTATCATTTCGTTATAGACAAAGATGGAAGGAAGCTGCGCGGCATAGACCCCATCGCCGGATTGAACGTTCAGTGTAAGGCCGGTGTCGGAGATTGCCAGGGCGTCTCCCATCATTCCATCAGGAGGGTTCCCCTTGCCCTTACCTCGGTGTCATTAGGCTATAAGAAATCATATATAATGAGCTATGGTTTTAATGGTATCTCCGTCGAGGAGAACGCCCTTGTCGGTGCGATACCGGGAAATATAATAGACTATACGATATACAAAGACAGGATATATGTGTTATCAAGGCCGATTTTGGGACTTAATCTGTCTGGTGTGCTTAAGGGAGACAATCCCCTCACAACCAACCTGTTCGTATATAAATTGTTATAGAGGCGGAGGTGTAATTGATAGACCATACCATACCCAAACATGTGGGTATAATTATGGATGGCAACGGCAGATGGGCAAACCAGCGTGGTATGCCGCGCGTGGAAGGACACCGCAAAGGCGCGGGCAGGACAAAGGAGATAATCGAAGCCGCCGCCGACATAGGTATTAAAACCCTCACCCTCTATGCCTTTTCCATAGAAAACTGGAAGAGGCCGCACGATGAGGTCATAACATTGATGGACCTGCTCGATTTTTATCTTAAAACCGAGATAGAAGACCTGCTAAACAAGGGATTGGTCTTTAAGGTTATCGGCAATAAGGAAAAACTTCCCGGCAACATACAATATCTGGTGGAAGAGGCGGAGCGTATCACGGGTATCAACACGGGCATGAATCTGATGATGGCAATCAGCTACGGCGGCAGGGATGAGATAGTCAGGGCGGTGAAGAGGTTCATCGAAAAGGGCGGCGATATGGAAGATGTAAACGAGGAATCCTTTGAGGAGAACCTTGACACGGGAGGCGTTACCCCAGTGGATCTGATAATCAGAACCGGCGGCGAAAAGAGAATAAGCAATTTTCTGGTCTGGCAGGCCGCGTATGCCGAGTTGTTTTTCACCGATACGCTCTGGCCGGATTTTACAAAAGAAGAATTCATGTATGCCATTGAAGACTACAAGCTAAGGCAGCGCCGCTTTGGTATGATTCCCGATAAGGCTAAAACATAAGCAGATGCTCTTAAAAAGACTCATCGTTGCCGCGTTGATATTGCCGCTTTTGTACGCCTACATTATGTACCTGCCGGATTACTATTTTCTGATACTGATGTTTTTCGCGGCCTTTATCTGCATGGATGAATTCCTCTGTATGTACGGCGTAAAAGAACTCCCTCGCCGCGTGTTTTCAGTGCTTGGATTAATTCCCCTGTATATGACATACGAATATAACGAGATACCGGCCTATGTGTTCGCCGCTATGTTCATGGGATGCGAGGTGATTCGGCTGTTTGACCGCAAAGGGCCGGACAATGCCCTGTTCGATATAGCCCCATTTCTTGCGGGCTTGTTTTACATTCCGGTGTCTTTGAGTTACTTTATAAAACTTAGGGCAATCGCCCCGGAGGTTGTCTTGTTCCTGATGTTTGTGATATGGGGCGCGGACAGCGCCGCCTTATACATCGGCAAGGCGGTAGGCCGCAGAAAACTCTACGAACGCGTCAGCCCGAATAAGACCGTCGAAGGGGCTGTGGCCGCACTTATAGGAGGCGCCGCCTCGGCGGTAATATTAAAAATCGGCTTCAAATTCCAGATTGCTTATATGACAACCATAGCCGTAGGCATAGTGTTGGGTGTATTGGGTATCATAGGCGACCTCATCGAGTCGATGTTCAAAAGGGACAGAAACATCAAGGACTCAGGGAGTTTCCTTCCGGGGCACGGAGGGATACTGGACAAGGTTGACGGGATGCTTATCGCCGCCCCAGTGCTGTATTATCTAATCTTGCTTGTTAATATACATTATGAATAGCGGCATAAAATATATAACGCTGTTGGGAAGCACAGGCTCGATAGGGCGGAGTGCGCTTGAGGTTATTGCAAACTCAGGCGGCAGGTTCAAGATAGTCTCCCTTGCCGCCAATAAGAGTGTCGAACTGATAAAGCGGCAAATCGTTGCCTTCAGGCCTGAGATAGTGGGCGTCGCGGACGAACAAAGCGCCATCGAACTCAGGCAATGGGTCAAAGAGACCGGCATTACCGGCATTGATGGCCGGAAACTCAATGTGCTCAGCTCACAGGAGGGCGTTTGCGAGGCGGCGGCATACGAAAAGGCGGACTTTGTTATATCAGCAATCGTAGGGGCCTCCGGCCTTTCACCGACCCTTGCCGCGATCAAGGCTGGCAAGGACATAGGGCTGGCCAATAAGGAAACCCTTGTAATGGCCGGTGCCGCGGTAATGGAAGAGGCCAAAAAAAATAAAGTAAAGATGTTGCCCGTTGACAGCGAACACAGCGCCATATTTCAGTGCCTTGATGGCCGCCCTAAGGCCCACATAAGGAGGCTCATCCTTACGGCATCAGGAGGGCCGTTTTTCGGCAGAGGCCGTGACGCCCTAAAGGCCGTCACGGCTACCGACGCCCTAAGACACCCCAACTGGAGCATGGGAAACAAGATAACCATTGACAGCGCCACATTGATGAACAAGGGGCTTGAGGTGATAGAGGCGCACCATCTGTTCGATATAGCGCCCGGCTCCATAGATGTGCTCATTCATCCTCAGAGCATAGTGCACTCGCTTGTGGAGCTGATTGACGGCAGCCTGCTCGGACAGTTGTCTGTGCCGGATATGAAAGGGCCGATTGCATACGCCATGGCTTATCCGGACAGGATGGAAGGCGTGATAGAGAGGCTGCGGCTTGAGGAAATCTCCGCCCTGACGTTTCACACACCGGACACTGAGGCATTCCCATGTATGGCTCTTGCATATGAGGCGCTGAAGGCAGGCGGCACAATGCCGGCTGCTATCAACGCGGCAAACGAGGAGCTGGTCTATTTGTTTTTAAAAGGCGTTATTAATTTTACGCAAATACCTGTTATTATAGAAGAGGTAATGATGAGACACAGTGTAACCGGGGCGCGGCTCGATGCGGTCTTTGAGGCCGATCAATGGGCAAGGCGCACGGCACAGAAAATTGCGAAAGAAAATTCCGGCGGGGGTAATTAAATATGACAATAGTGTATGCGGTACTTCTTTTAGGGGTATTGATATTTGTGCACGAACTTGGGCACTTTATCTTTGCAAAGGCAGTGGGTATAAAGGTGACGAAGTTTTCTCTGGGGATGGGTCCGAAGTTAATAGGCAGGAGATACGGAGACACAGAGTATGTGCTGTCGGCCTTTTTGGTGGGCGGCTATGTGAAGATGCACGGAGATGAGATGGCGAGCGCCGAGGAAACGCAGGACATAGAGGAAAAGGACAGGGCATTCTTTGCCCAGCCTATTTACAAACGCGCTATTGTGGTCTGTGCAGGGTCTTTGTTTAACATATTCTTTGCCGTGTTGTTGTTTAGTGTAATATTTTTTACCGGCGTTCCAAGGTATCTTTCGGTGGTTGGCGAGGCGGTAAAAGACTCACCGGCGGCAGCTGCGGGACTGAAACCAGGCGACATGGTAACGCAGGTAGGCGGCACTAAGGTCAAATACTGGGATGAGATGACAGAGATAATCCACGACAGCCCGGGCAAGGCCCTCGATTTCACAATCAAGGGGACAGACGGCACAAGCCGGCAGCTCACCATAACGCCAGAGAACAAGGCATCCAAAAACCTATTTGGCGAAGAGGTGCGCATGGGGCTGATTGGAATATCTCCAAGCGGGGACGCCAATAAAGTCACCTACGGCGTCTTTGAGTCCATCGCCATGGGATTTAAAAAGACATGGGAAGTAATCGTTCTGTTGCTGCTTTCCATTGTAAAACTCTTCCAGCACGTCATACCGGCAAACACAATAGGCGGCCCTATTATGATATTTCAGATGGCGGCCAAACAGTCATCGGGCGGCTTTCTGAGCTTTATAATGTTCATGGCCGTAATCAGCATAAACCTCGGCGTGTTTAACCTGTTTCCGATACCGATACTGGACGGCGGGCACATGCTCTATCTGGCTATTGAGGCGGTAAGGAAGAAGCCGTTAAGTGAGCAGGCCATTGCCATATCGCAAAAAATAGGTCTGGCGCTCTTGCTGATGCTGATGGCCTTCGCGATGTATAACGACGTAATACGCATAATTACGGGAGAGAAACTGCCGTAGAATTGGTGAATAAATGGCCGACGCAATCGACATAAGGATATACTACGAGGACACGGACTGCGGTGGCGTGGTTTACTACGGCAAGTATATGGGGTTTCTGGAGAGGGCGAGGACGGATTTCCTTGAAAGGCGCGGCATAAGAATCCTCGATTTGATGAACGAGAGGATATTTTTTGTAGTCGTAAGCGTCGATATAAGGTATCACAAACCGGCCAGATACGCCGACATAATAACCGTCCATACGGAAATAGAGGAGATAACGCCGGCCTCAATAACCTTCGCGCATAAAATATACATCAAAGACACAGAGACAAAAATATCGACCGCGAAGGTAAGGCTGGCAACCGTCGGGACTGAAATGAAACCTAAGAAGATGTCCAAAGAAATGACTGAGGCCATTCGGGCACATGCGTAATACCAGGTTGCTGCTAAATGAGTAATATTAAATAATTCTGTCATTCCTGCGAAAGCAGGAATCCAGCATATGTTTTACGGTGAGCTGTCCAAAACTTCCCTATATACCATACCCTTGAGCAAGACATATCAGGCAACCTCTTCTGCTTGATTTTGCCCGCCGCAGGATACACTCACCAGCTTGACGAAAACAGGGGATACACGCCACATCTTATTGTTCCCAAAGCCATGATAGCCTGCGCGACAATCGCACATAGCGCGAACGGCTCAAGAACTGAGGCTGTTTCCGAACCTTGGGCAAACCAGCTAAATAATGGCGGTCTTCCTGATTGTTGTCTCCTCAGGCAAGTACTTAATTAATGCCTTTTCTACTAAATCCGTTAAGCTGCGTCCCTCAATTATAGCCTGGGCCTTGGCCTGCTTAACGATATCAGGATTAAGAAAAAAGGTTGCTCGCTGTTTAAGTTTACTATCAGTTGTCATACTTACTATCATAGCATAACATGAAGTGGTTGTCAAGATAAAAAATTTGGGCTTCCAGATTTTTTACTCCGCGTTCCCCATCCTCGTTTCGGGCTTGGCACAAGCAATGAGGGCCACTTGACAATACCAGAGCGCGTGATTTAGTATTAAGATATGGCTGAGAAGAGTTTACGAATGCTTATTTTACACTTCGATCAGAAGAGTATCGATGCCACGAAGGGTGTTTTGCAGTACCTGGGGTATGGGAGTATCACAGGGGTTTCCGTGCCGGCACGTGTATTTAATGTGCTTAAATCCGAGAAGTTCGACCTGCTTTTTGCTGATTACAATACCATTAATATGTTTGAAGGGGGATTTCTTGATACCTTAAGAGAAAACCCCGGCCAGGTTCCCGTCAAAGTAATACTCCTGATAGACAGCGAAATTGCAGTGCAAGACCTTAAAAAAATGTACAGAGACGGCGTTACCGCAATAATAAAATACCCATTCCAGCTCAACGAGATGGAAAAGGCCATAGAAGACTCTATCAGGAGCGTTCCAATGGCCGTTAGTAAGACAATCAGAAAGATCAGGGAACTGGACTTCTTTTCTTTTTTGACCGACGAAGAGCTGATAACGCTCCTGAAAATAAGCAAGTGCAGAAACTACAAAGAAAGCGACATCATCTTCGAGGACGGCCAGCCGGGAGATAGATTCTATGTCATAGTGGATGGCATTATTGTCATATCACAGATGGTTAACAAAAAACGGGAACAGGTGCTGGCGCGGTTAAAGCGCGGCAGTTGTTTCGGCGAGATGTCCATTCTCGACGGCTCTCCACGAACGGCAAGGGCAAAGGCCTACGACGATACCGTATTGCTTGAGTTCGACAAGAGAATCATGGAGGGCTACGACGACATTGTTACCCTTAAACTCTTTAAGAAACTGACGCATATCTTCAGCAGACGCCTGCGCGGCGCCAATACAAAGATCAGGCAAATGATGGCCGACCAGGCAAAATTAGCAGGCCGCGCCCAAGACGCCCCTGTAACGTAACCCGGACATAAATAACCGCTGCAATTCCATCAAACAACCACAAGATTTGTTATCGCCATAATATTATAATACTTATTGCTTGACAAATAATCATTTAAGTGTTATAATATATTGGTTGGCTGCATTATGTGCCAACTAAGGGCGGCTGCCTGAATCATTATAATTGTTGTGAGGAGGAATTGTGTCGAGTATGTCTGCCACAAGCCTGTTTCTGATTGCGACAGATTTAAAGCGCATCCAGCTCTGGCTCTCGGTTAATGAAGCCGATATAGGCAGCATTTTGCAAGGCCAGCCGGTGACGTTTAC
>JADFXO010000001.1 GCA_015233485.1 Nitrospirota bacterium | reverse complement strand
CGGCTAAAAGCGTTATAGCTTTGTTTAGTAGTCCACAGGCGTCGACATATACTCTGACCGTATCGAAGGGTATCAGCTCGGGCACGGGAATGGTAACGAGTTCTCCAGCGGGAATAAGCTGCGGTTCAACGTGTTTATATTCGTTTAACTCCGGTACGTCGGTAGTGCTTACGGCCACGCCGGATTCCGGCTCAACAGTGAACTGGTCTGGCTGCGATTCAAGCGGCGGAAATTATTGCACCGTTTCCATGACGAGGACTAAAACGGTAACCTCTACGTTTACAGGTTCTTGTTCATCAACTGGCACCCTATCGTCTTCAAGCGCGAATTATACGTATGCCGGGGGCAATGGAAGCGTAGGCGTTACGGCTTCAAATATCCTTTGTTCGTGGTCAGCGGCAGCTAACGTAAGCTGGATTACGATAACATCGCCCGCGTCGTTTACCGGAAACAATACGGTAACTTACTCAGTCTCGGCAAATACCGGCACGACATCCCGCACAGGGACAATGTCAATAGCCGGACAGACACTTACCGTAACCCAGGACGCGCAGGGCAATAACACGCTTACTGTTACGAAGACAGGCTCGGGTTCGGGTACCGTTACGGCCAGCACGGGTACTCTCACATGGAACGCCAATTCCGGTATTGGGTCATACGCCTCAGGTACGGCAGTATCTCTGACGGCCACGGCTGCCTCTGGTTCGACATTTTCGGGCTGGACGGGATGCGATACAACAAGTGGAAACACATGTGCTGTAACAATGTCATCCTCAAAACTCGTAACCGCCACGTTTAAAGGCAGCGGAAACACCTATACCCTGACGGTAGTAAAATCAGGAACCGGCTCCGGCACGGTTACCGCGTCAATAGGCGCCATCACATGGACCGGCAACACCGGCGTAATCAACAACGTCAGCTCTCAGGAAACTTTAACGGCAGTACCAGACTCAGGCTCGACACTTAACGCGTGGTCTGGATGCGACTCGTTATATAACACTATGTGCGGCCTTTCGCTAACCACCGACAGGACTGTTACCGTCAAGTTCGACGGCGGCAAAAAACTCAGACAAAGCAAGTTTGACTTCAACGGCGACGGCAACACCGACATCCTGTGGAGAAATAAGGTTTACGGCAATAACGCGGTTTGGCTGATGAACGGCACGGCCTTCACAAAAAATGTGATAATCCTTGATACCGTCAGCGACCCCTCATGGACTATTGCCGGCACGGGACACTTCAACCAGGATAATCAGACCGGTATCATATGGCAAAACAAAATGACCGGAGACACGGCCGTATGGCTTTACAGCGGTTCTGCATTGAGCGGCGCCGCACAGCTTAGTACGGTCTCAGATATAAACTGGCAAATAGTATCGGCCGGAGATACGGACAGCGACAATAGCACTGAAGTGTTATGGAGAAACAATAGCGCCGGATATAACCTCAAATGGAACATAAAGAAGTCAAAAGTGACTGCAATGGAGTTCCTGCCGACACTCAGCGACACGGGCTGGGAAATAGCCGGCACAGGTGATTTTTACGGCGACGGCACTACCGAAATCCTCTGGAGGAACACACTCTACGGCTATAACGTCTTGTGGCACATGAGCGGAGACAGCATGACCAGCGCGGAGTACCTTCCGACGCTGGCAGACACCGACTGGGACATAGTGGGCACCGGAGACTTCAACGGCGACGGCATGACAGATATTATATGGCGTCACAAGACCTCCGGGCAAAATATCATTTGGTTAATGAATGGAGTCTCTGTAACAGATATGGTAACACTTCCCACGCTTTCGGATACGAGCTGGGAAATCGTAGCACCTAAGTAATACTCCACGCAATTAGGGGAGGAGAGGGAAACTCTCTTCCCCTAAAAACCCCCAAAGAGAATTGAAAATCGATAATAAATAAAAAAAATAAAAAAATCTATTGACAAACGATAATTCAACAGAGTAGCATAGACACGCTGTATCATATGTTGCCAATTGGGGACAATTGGAGACAAATAAGGACATTTGGAGACAGGTGAAGACAATTGAGGACAGGTAAGGACGATTGAGGGCATTATGAACCTGACAGTAAAAGATGTGGCGGCACTTTTAAATGTTTCCGAGAAAACTATCTACCGAATGATACAAAATGATACAATCCCCTGTTTCAGAGTAAGCGGCCAATGGCGGTTCGATAGAAATGAGATCACCTCATGGCTTGAGGATAACAGGTCATTTTCAAAGAAAGTCAACATTGATGAGCCTTCTGCAGAGGATGAGGAGATAATCTCCATAGCGGAATTTATACAAAGAGGAGGTATTTATTATGATATTCCAATCGGGTCAAAACAAGCTGTGATTTTGAATTGTTTGAATCATATCCGGACAAGGATCCCTGGCCTGAATACACGTGAGTTCCTGGCTCTTATAATGGAGAGAGAGAATTTATGCTCAACTGCCGTTGGACATGGTATTGCTGTCCCTCATCCAAGGACATTTACATCGTTTACCTATGATTCCTATATTGCCCTGTGCCACCTGAAAAAACCGATGCCTTTCGATGCGCTGGATAAAGGAGATGTGAATACCCTTTTTTTTATTTTCCCCAAAAGTGAACGGCGTTTTTTAAGGATACAGTCGGTACTGCTGAGACTTTTGAAAGACGATGAGGTGTTATCTATCGTAAAGCAAGTGTTGCAAAGGGATATCATCACCCATATCCTATTTAAAAAAGAGGCGGAGATATTCGGCAAGGTATCTCTATGACGGCGTCGCTATAGAATTATTTTATGATATCCCCCATTGAATTATCAACCTTCTCAGTCGTCGCGTTTATTATACCTATCCTATTTGTTATCGTGATTGGAGATAACCGGCGGTTGTTGATACGTATGTCTTTTTCTGTGTCGGCGCTGGCTTCCTTAGTCAGTGTTGCGGCGGGGATACTTGCGGTTGCCGGCGGCGGGATAGAACAGGTAGTGCTTCCAATTGGGTTGCCCACCCTTCCATTTCATTTGAGGCTTGATGAGCTTTCCGGTTTTTTTATCTTTGTTGTCGGATTGCTTTCATTTTTCGTGTCGATATATTCAGTGGGTTATGTCGGTGGACTTGGCGCGGGCAAGCCTGTGAAGAGGCTGATTGTGTTTTATAACATCTTTATTGCCGCTATGTTTATGGTGTGCCTTGCCGATGACGCGCTGTTTTTCCTGGTTGCCTGGGAGGTGATGGCCGCGGCATCCTACTTTTTGGTTATGTTTGAGGATGGGCGTAGTGAAAACAGGAGGGCGGCCTATATTTATATGGTGATGGCTCACATTGGAGCAGTTTTAATACTTCTCTCCTTTGGAGTGATGGCGGGATTTACTACGGGTTTTGAGGGTTACACCTTTGATGCCATGAGAGAGGCGAGGTTTCCACTTAAATGGGCAACTGTGGCTTTTTTGCTCTCTTTTTTCGGTTTTGCGGCCAAGGCCGGCGTCATACCTTTTCATGTGTGGCTTCCTGAGGCACATCCGGTTGCCCCGTCAAATGTCTCCGCTCTGATGAGCGGGGTAATGCTTAAAACCGCTATATACGGGATAATACGAATAACCTTTGACATTATAAAGGTGTTTCCCTGGTGGTGGGGCACTATGGTGCTTGTCCTGGGGTTGATATCTGCCGTTATGGGCGTACTTTATGCGCTGATGCAGCACGATTTGAAAAAACTCCTTGCGTATCATTCGGTTGAAAATATTGGAATAATTCTTATTGGGATAGGGCTGTCTATGATATTTACCTCGTTTCACCTGCCTACGATGGCGGCGCTTGCCCTTATAGCGGGCCTGTACCATACGATGAATCACGCCATGTTTAAGGGGCTGCTGTTTATGGGAGCGGGGGCGGTTCTTCATGCCACGCACGAAAGAAATATGGATGAAATGGGGGGGCTTATTCACCACATGCCGTGGACGTCCGCGTTTTTCCTCGTTGGCTGCATATCTATTTCGGCCCTGCCGCCTTTTAACGGATTTGTATCCGAGTGGCTGACTTTCCAGGCGTTTCTGCTGTCACCGTCTATGCCTATCCCGCTGATGAAACTCCTTATCCCCTTGGGGGCGGCCCTCCTTGCCTTAACCGGGGCACTGGCAGCCGCCTGTTTTGTAAAGGTCTTTGGGGTCATATTCTTAGGGAACTGGCGCGGCCATGATAATCATGCCGTAACCGAGGCCGGATGGTCGATGCGCGCAGGGATGAGCCTTACGTCACTGGCCTGTCTTTGTCTGGGAATTCTGCCTGCGGTCGTTATAGGCTGGATGGATGTTATTTCTGAAAGGCTGTTAAAGGCAAAGCTCGTTACCACGTCGGGGGTGTACGGTTGGATGTGGCTTACGCCTGTTGACCCTGAAAGGGCCTCCTACTCAGGCCCGCTTGTCCTTATCGGCATCGTTGCGGTATGTGCGGTAACTTATTTATTGCTCCATGTCAAACCGGGCAGCATAAGCAAGGTACCTGTATGGGATTGTGGATTTAAAAAACTTACCGCCAAAATGCAATATAACGCGGTATCTTTTTCTATGCCTTTTCGCAGGATATTTGGTTTTTTGTTTGATATCAAGGAGCAGATACGCCTTGCCCCGCAACGCGGCCACCTTGCCTTCCCTGTGAACTCACATTACTACCTTCGCGTAAGAGACCGTTTTTGGGGTTGGCTTTATAGGCCGGTTATTGATATAGTCGTTTTGCTTTCCCGAAAGACGGGCATGCTTCAGCATGGGCGGATACATGTGTATCTTATATATTCATTTGTGACAATAATCGTTCTTCTGGCTCTGTTATGAAATCGTTGCATTTAATTTTCATAGAGATTTTACAGGTCATAATTGTCATTGCGGTGGCCCCTGCCTTTGCGGGATGGGTGGATATGCTTAAGTGCTGGACACAGGGGAGGACGTCTGCCGGAGTTCTGCAGCCATACAGAAATATCGCAAAGTTATTCGTCAAAGATGTGGTGCTTGCCGGCAATGCCTCGTGGATATTTCGCTTTACCCCGTATTTAGTGTTTGGCAGCGCCGTTGTTGTTGGAAGTGTGGTGCCTATAATTTCGATGAACCTGTTTTTGGCCCCCAGTGCCGATATTATTGTGGGAATAGCGATTTTTGCAAGCGCCAGATTTTTCATGGCATTGGCAGGGATGGACATAGGGACGGCATTTGGAGGGATGGGAGCCAGCAGGGAGATGATGGTAGCCTCTCTGACAGAGCCTGCCATACTTATGGCTATTTTTACCGTGTCTCTGGCTGGCCGCTCAACGTCTTTGCTTCACATAGCGCGCTCGTTTACCAGTGGCGCGTTGGTGTTGAGGCCGTCCATTGTGTTTGCCGCCATAGCCTTTCTCCTTGTGGTTATTGCCGAGACCGGCAGGATTCCGGTTGATAATCCGTCAACCCACCTTGAGTTGACTATGATACACGAGGCCATGATTCTGGAGTATTCGGGCAGGCACCTTGCGCTTATAGAGTGGGGGTCGATGATAAGGTTTTTTCTCTTTGTCACGCTTGGGATTGCGTGTTTCCTGCCGTGGGGAATTGCTGTCAAAGATAATGTGGGAGATATTGCAATCTCTGTGTTTTTTATGGTTATAAAGCTGTGTGTTGTGGGGGGGGTCTTAGTGATTATAGAGACGGGGCTTGCGAAGATGAGATTATTCCGATTAACTGAATTCCTTTGGGCGGCTTTTTTAATGGCAACCCTTGGGGTTATTGCCTTTTTTATCCTGGAGTGATATGAACTTACAAGTGTTGGCGCAAGTGAATAGTTTTCTGGCGGCGTTGGTATTGCTGACCGCCTTTGCAATGCTGTCGCAGAGGAAGATAAATAGTTTGGTTACCCTGTTTGCGTGGCAAGGGCTGTTTCTTTCAATAAACACGGCCGTTGTCGGCTTTGTAGCTTCCAAACACCATCTGTATATATCATCGCTTTTAACATTGTCAATAAAGGTAATCCTCCTGCCATATATATTGCATGTCCTTGTGGTGCGTCTTAAGATCAGAAAAGATGTGGAGACAATAGTTAATATCCCGACGACGATGCTGATAGGGATTGCCCTTGTCATTTTTTCCTATCATCTTACCGCCCCTGTCAGGCAGATGTCCACTCTCATAACGCGTTCCACGCTTGCGGTTGCCCTTGCAACCGTTATGATAGGTCTGCTTATGATGATTACGAGGAAACATGCCGTTACCCAGATAATTGGATTTCTCGCGATGGAAAATGGACTGTTTTTTGCCGCTACCAGCGCGACATATGGTATGCCTCTTGTTGTGGAACTCGGCGTTGCCCTTGATGTCTTAATTGCCGCCTTTATATTCGGGATATTTTTCTTCCACATAAGCACTACATTTGACAGCCTTAGTGTGGAGCAGATGGAAAGCCTGAGGGAGGATACCTGACAATGTCGATTGTGAGAGACGCGGCATGATACTACTTGTGCTGATTATAACGCCATTTGTGGCGGCATTAGTTTTGGCCTTTGTCGGGGACAGGAGATTTGCCCCCGAAATAAATATTTTTGGCTCATTTCTGACTTTTATAGCCGGAGTTGCCCTCGCCTTTGAGGTGTACGAACATGGACCGATTATAGCGGGAGGGAAATTCTTCTTTGTCGATGCCTTCAGCGTATATCTGTCTGTGCTTACCGCCTTTGTCTCTATGACCACGGCCGTCTTTAGCCGCGGGTATATGCAAAGGGAGAGGGAACACGGCCGGGTCGGGCACCTGCGTATGCGGTTTTATCACGCAATGTTTCAGATGTTTATGTTTGCCATGCTCTTGTGTCTTCTGACCAACAACATAGGGGTGTTGTGGATTGCTATGGAACTTGCCACCTTATCCACAGTGCTTCTTGTATCGCTGTACCGCACGCCCAACGCTATTGAGGCCGCGTGGAAGTATTTTATACTCTGCGGAGTTGGTATTGCCCAGGCCCTTTTTGGTACCGTGCTGCTGTATTTTGCCGCCGAGAAGGTCATAGGAGAGGGCGGTGAGGCACTCCTTTGGACAAACCTTATCGGCGTAAGCGGCCAGCTTGAGCCGACTGTCCTTTCGCTTGCCTTTGTCTTTCTGGTTGTGGGATATGGTACAAAGGTTGGTCTTGTCCCTTTGCACAATTGGCTTCCTGATGCCCATAGTGAAGGCCCCACGCCAATCTCAGCGGTGCTGTCAGGGCTGTTGCTGAATATAGCCCTGTATGCCCTTGTCAGGTGTAAGGTGCTTGTCGACGGCTCAACACACACGCATTATGCCGGAAATATTATGATGGGTTTTGGGATTGTCTCCATCGTGGTCGCCTCATTTTCCATTCTCAGACAAAAGGATATAAAACGTATGTTTTCATATTCATCTATTGAGCATATGGGAATAGCGACGTTTGCCTTTGGCCTTGGCGGCTCTATAGCCACTTTTGGCGCGCTCTTGCATATGCTGATGCACAGCCTTACAAAGTCCTCCATATTCTTTACGGTAGGGCACGCCTGCCAGATGCACCGCACACAGGAAATCGCGAGGATAAAGGGATTATTTAAGGGGGATTCCTTCGTCGGCTGGAGCCTGATGTTGGGCGCTATGGCAATTGCCGGTATGCCGCCCTTTGGTATTTTCACCAGTGAATTTCTGATATTGACCGCTACCATAAAAGATGTCCCGCTGTTGACGCCTTTTATACTTATCGGACTGGGTGTGGCATTTGCCGGGCTTCTCAGGAAGGTGCAATATATGGTGTCAGGGGATGTCCCCTCATACTTTGAACCATTGAAAACAGCCCGCGCGCCGGTTCTCCTTCACATGGCCATGGTGCTTATCCTGGCCTTTTATATACCGGATTTTCTTAATAAGTGGTTTCATGCGGCGGTGGAGTTATTAAAATGAAGAGATTGGCAAAGGCACTGAGTGCCGCGTTTGGCGCGGATGCAAAGGCAGATGGGCACAGAGAGCCGGTTACGTTTACAGTGCCGGTGGAGAGATTTGCCGACGCGGCAAAGACATTAAAGGAATCATACGCGTTTCTTTGTGCACAGTGGGCTACTGACGATACTAATTCAGACAGGGGATATGGCATTTACGCCTGTTTTAGGCATGGCAGTGAATACATTATAGTAAGGGCTTCCATGTCTCGGGATAATCCGGAGTTTCCAAGCCTGGTCAAACACTTTGTGCCTGCTTATAGATTTGAACGCCAGATCAGGAGTCTTATGGGCGTTACCCCTGTCGGGCATCCTGATGAAAGGCCGTGGATTAAATTTGAGGACTGGCCGGAGGACTCATGGCCGCTGAGAAAATCCTTTGACGCCTCAAAGAGGATGGCGCGCCATGAGGGGCAGTATGCGTGGCTTGGGGCCGAAGGGGAGGGCGTATATGAGATTCCGGTTGGCCCGGTTCACGCCGGTATAATTGAACCCGGCCATTTCAGGTTTCAGGCGGTCGGTGAGACCATAATCAATCTTGAGGAACGTCTTGGCTATGTCCATAAGGGGATAGAGAAGAGGTTTGAATCTATGACATGGGAGACGGCCGTTAAATTAGCAGGGCGTGTGTCAGGTGATACGACAGTCGCGCACTCAATAGCCTACTGTATGGCGCTGGAGTCGATGACACACTGCCATGTGCCTGTAAGGGCGCAGTGGCAAAGGGCGCTTTTTCTTGAGCGGGAACGAATTGCCAATCACATTGGAGATATTGGGGCTATTTGTAATGACGCGGCCTTTGCCTTTATGTTATATCAGTGTTCAAGACTTAAGGAGGCCATGCTTGCCACTAACCATAGACTCTTTGGGCATCGGTTTATGATGGACAAAGTTATCCCCGGCGGTGTGACAGTTGATATAGATGTAACAGCTAAAAAAGAAATCCTGTCCGAGCTGGACTTTCTTGATGAGGATTTCAACAGGCTGGTTCGTATTTATGAAGAGAGCTCCTCGCTTGAGGACAGGGTGCGCGGCACGGGCATACTCACATCGGAGTTGGCAAGAGAGTTGTGCGTGGTAGGGGTAGTTGCCCGCGCCAGCGGTATAAATGTGGACTGCAGGGTTCATAATCCCTTTCCTCCGTATGATTCCATTGGGATAGAGGCGCAGGTGCTTATCGCGGGGGATGTTCACGCGAGGGTGTGGGTGAGGGTAGTTGAAATAAGGGCGTCTATGAGTATACTGCGCAGTATTCTTACAAAGATGCCTGGCGGCCCCATAGCCGTGGAGTGCAGCGCCCCATTACCCGATAC
This sequence comes from Nitrospirota bacterium, assembly GCA_015233485.1. Taxonomy (GTDB): domain Bacteria; phylum Nitrospirota; class Thermodesulfovibrionia; order Thermodesulfovibrionales; family Magnetobacteriaceae; genus Magnetominusculus. The sequence continues at coordinate 28,672 of JADFXO010000001.1, read as the reverse complement.
AACGGGATTTGCGGCGGTAGAGGGCTGGCGGGGCGAGATAATCTACTGGCTGCAGTCCGGGCAGATTGGACAGATAAACAGGTGCATGGTCAGAGACCCGTCCAGCGTAAACTGGTTAGCGCTTGAACAGGCAATTAAGGGCAACATCGTCCCTGACTTCCCGATTTGTAACAAGAGCTTTAACCAGTCATATTCGGGGCATGATTTATGATTAGAATCCTGCGCCAGATACTACGTACCGGCATAGTTACCGGCCGAAGCCCACAGGTTGACGACCCCAATATTAAGGTAAAGGGAATCGGCTTAGAGGACTCTGTAAAGAGGTATTTCAGGAGGAGTTTGACGGTGAGGGAGGTGGACGCCGGTTCATGCAATGGATGTGAACTTGAGATTCATGCCATAAATAATCCCGTTTACGACTGTGAGAGATTGGGTATACATTTTACGGCCTCACCTAGGTTTGCCGATATCTTACTCGTTACCGGGCCGGTATCGGCAAATATGGAAATAGCCCTGAAGAGGACATATGACTCTGTCCCATCACCCAAAATAGTTATTGCCTGTGGGGACTGCGCCTGTAACGGCGGGATATTCGGAGAGACTTATGCCTCATTAGGAGGCATTGATAAGGTTATTCCGGTAAATGTCTACATACCTGGCTGCCCCCCTACGCCTGCCGATATCCTGAATGGATTTTATAAGATATTTCTTTGAATGTGATTTACCCAAAATTATCAGGATCGGAAAATAAAATACACCGCGCCTAAGAGACATAATCCAGCCCATAAGTAGTCCAGTTTTAAGGGCTGTCCCATGTAAAGCATGGCAAAGGGAACAAACACCGAAAGGGTAATCACCTCATGGAGCATCTTCAGTTGAGATAAACTCATCTTGTCATAGCCGATTCTGTTTGCAGGCACCTGAAAGAGATACTCCACGAGTGCTATCGACCAGCTTATCACAACGGCCAGATACCAGGCCCTCCCCCTGAGATTCTTCAGGTGTCCGTACCACGCAAACGTCATAAAGACGTTGGACATTATCAGTAAGCAGACCGTCTTAAGTATTATAGTCAAGTGGGCTATTTAACTGCAAAGAATTTAAACAGAGCGACCATGACGGCAGTTTGGCCTATCCAGAAAAGAAACATCCACTTGATTATGTCAGCTTTAGTATTGGCAATCTCTGCCCGTAGTTTGCCCGATTCCTCTGAGATTCGCTCGTTGACTTTACCTATCTCAACTCGTAGTTTGCCTGTTTCCTCTGAGATGCGCTCGTTGACTTTACCAATCTCAACTGAAATGCGCTCGTTGACTTTACCAATCTCAACTGAGATGCGCTCGTTGAGTTTACCTATGTCAATCCGCAGTTTGCCTGTTTCCTCAACAAGACGGCGTTCAAACCGCTCCTCAGCGATAGCAATAGCGTCCTTTCTGGCGCCTAAGTCTATACCGTTGATAAGGGCGGCGAAGTCTTCGCTGGCCTCATCTCCAAGGCGCTCTCTTATCGAATGAGGAATCGCTATCACACTCATGTCTTTACAGTAGCAGAAAAATAATTTTGTGTCAACATGAGGTGCAGGGCAAACACATTCAACAGAATATTTTTCCCATTATCAGATTAAAGATGTTAGGATATATACATGCTATATGCAAAGAAAGGGACTGGTGTCAGATTGCTTGCATGGGTACATTGTAAAGGTTATATAAAAGCGGCGATAACTGTTTTGGTTGCAGTGATTTGGGTAGTTGCCTGTGGCTGCCACAAGCAGCCGGACAAATCATCGCAAAAGACAAATGAGCAGGTTTTAAGGCTTGCTACCAGCACAACCACAGTTGAGTCCGGCTTGCTGGAGAGGCTTATTCCGGTTTTTGAGAAGAAGTATGGAATTAAAGTAGAAATGCTCATAAGTGGAAGCGGCGAGGCTCTTCAGAAGGCCAGAAGCGGTTCTGCCGATGTTGTTTTAGTTCATTCAAGAGAGGACGAGGATAAATTCGTATCGGAGGGCTATGGCATCAACAGGAAGGATGTCATGTATAATGATTTTATAATACTTGGCCCGCCCGATGACCCGATTCATTTAAAAGGGGAAAAGGATGCGCTGTCCGCCATGAAGGCGATTTCGGACAAAAAAGCCCTTTTTGTCTCACGAGGAAAGAATGCAGGTACCCATGTCAGAGAAAAGAGCCTGTGGAAGCTGCTCGATATAAAACCATCAGGCCAGTGGTATATATCGAATGGTAAAGACCAGCTTTCGATGCTTAGAATGGCCTCAGAAAAAAAGGCATATTGCCTTGCAGACAGAAGCTCTTACCTTTTTAACAAGGAAGAGTTGAACCTTGTGATTGTCGTGGAAGGAGACAGGAAATTATTTAATCCTTACGGGGTTATTGCCGTTAGCCCGGCCAATGTTCCCGGAGTGAATTATGAACCTGCCATGAAGTTTATTGATTTTATCACATCCGTAGATGGAAAGGAGATAATCTGCTATTATGGAAAAATGAAATACAACAGGGCATTATTTGTTCCTCTGGCCCTTAAGAATTACACGTGCCAATGAAAAAATTACAAAACAGAATACTGGCAAATTTTCTTCCACTGATTATATTTCCGGCTTTAATTATAATTATAGTCTGCTTAACGATAATTGAAAGACAGATCAGTGAAAGTTTTGGATTGATGCTCGCCAGCGGCCTCAAGGGGATTCATGAGGAGTTTGAGTTTTCAGAACAGCGGCTTCTTGATATCGCCCGCCAAGCCGTCACAGAAGGGGGGCTGGTGAAAATGGCCGAACTTAGGGACGGAAAAGCCCTGTTAAGCGAACTGCCAAATCTAAAGGCCCTGTTAGGAGCGAGCGACATTAGAGTTTATGACCACGAAGGATTAATGCTGGCGGATGGGTACTTCAGGGAGCCGCTGGAAAGTGAACACGGCATTAATAAAGATATGCTGGCACGTGTACTCAAAGGGGAAGATGTAAGCGCCACAATAGGCGATGAAGATGGAATAGAGTTTGCCGCCCTTGTACAAATCAGGGCAAAAGGTAAACTTGTTGGAGTCATGGAGGTTACCCGTCATTTGGATTATGACTTATTGACTCACATGAAGAATGAATTTGGAATAGAAATTATTGTTTATAACGGCGACCTCCCACAGGCTACTACCATTATGAATAACAGCGTATTTTCGGACTCTAATCTCAAGACATTGATTAACAAGGTAAAGACACAGCAAAGGCAAATAGATAAAGAGATGGTGATTGGCGGGGTGAGGTGTTATGTCGCGGCCAAACCTATGGAGCTTGATAATGGCCGAACAGGAGTCCTTGTGGTTGCGGTGTCCGGCGAAAAAACTTACAGGCAGAGGATGATACTGAAGATAGCCTCGCCGTTTTCTGTTCTCATCCTATTGTTAATCGCAATCTATATATCACGCCGCGTGTCGTTAAAAGTCGTCGAGCCTATAAAGACGCTGTGTAAGGTTACTCAGGAAATCTCTGAGGGATCCAGTTCTGCTGTTGCAGATATTAAGTCCGACGATGAGGTCGGCGTTTTAGCAGGTTCCTTTAACAAGATGATCAAAGAGTTAAGAATGCACCAAGACCACCTCAATGAACTTGTAGGGGAGAAAACCCGTGAATTAATAGCAACCAACGCGGAATTGTTAAACGAGATTATGGAACGTAAGAGGGCGCAGGCGCAGAAAGAACTAACCCTGAATCTCCTGCAGAATATCGCCGACAATGTCCCCGGCGCCATATACCAATTCAGATTGCACCCTGATGGAAGCAGTTGTTTTCCTTACGCCAGTGCAGCCTTCAGGGAGATATACCGGGTAGCCCCTGAGGAAGTCCGCGAAGATGCCTCAAGGGTATTCACCCTCTTGCACCCGGACGACTACGATGGCTTCTTTGCCTCTATCCGGGAATCGGCCGCAGACTTGACGCACTGGCAGCACGAGGCGCGTCTGGTATTTGACGACGGCACGACACGCTGGGTACTTGGCAACGCAAAGCCGCAGAGGGAGGGAGACGGCGCGGTGCTTTTTCAAGGCTTCATCACTGACGTTACCGGGCGCAAGAAGATGGAAGAGGAATTAGTGGAGTTAAACAGGACACTGGAGCGGCGCGTGGAAGAGGGAATAAGTAAAATTATATATCAGAAGCAGATGCTCGTTCAGCAGTCGAAAATGGCGGCGATGGGTGAAATGATAGGACTAATCGCGCATCAATGGAGACAGCCTCTTAATGTCATAGGTTTAAATGTGCAGGATTTAAAGGATGCGTATGACTTCGGAGAGCTTGACAAGAAATTCATAGAACAGGTTGTCTATATAACTATGGATCAGATAAACTTTATGTCGAAGACGATAGACGATTTTAAGAATTTTTTCAAGCCGTCAAAGAAGAAACTGCGATTCAACGTGCAAAAGAACATAGAGGAAATATTCTCAATGTTTAAACAGGTGTTTGACAGAGGCAAGATAGATGTTTCTATAAAAGTCAGCCAGGATACATTGTTATTTACAGAGGGATACCCAAATGAATTTAAGCAGGTGATGCTCAACATCCTGAATAACTCAAAAGACGCCATCATTGCTAGGAGAGACGCTGCCGTCTCACCGCCAATACGCGGACAGATAGAAATAACCATCGGCAATAATAAAGAGAGAGATAAAATAATAATCTCAATAAGGGACAACGGCGGCGGCATTCCGGAAGACATAATAGATAAAATCTTTGGCCACTACTATACGACAAAGGGAAAGGAAGGCACGGGACTTGGACTTTATATGTCAAAAACAATAGTGGAGACTAACATGGGCGGCACCCTGAAAGTCAGAAACATCGGGGATGGGGCAGAGTTCATGATAAGTTTAGATGTAAGTAAATCAGAGCCGGACGCGCACCCGCAGGCAAATTCATAGTATCCAATCGGGGGGGCAACCCCTGTTATAACAGCATCACAGTGTCTTTGATTTTACGAAACGGCTTGGGTTCGTGATTTATGAATTCATTATATTCCATAAGGAACTCAAGGCAGGCGTCGATATCGGGCTGCCCGTTTTTCATGAACGGATTATGCCTTTGTGCGGCAACTCTCCGCATGTCAAGCCGTAGCGTCTCAGACTTTGACATGCTATAAAGGTCAGTGCCGCTTTTGTCGAACCGGTTCATACTTTAAAAAAATCCTGAAAATCCATCTCGAAAAGTTCGAAATATCTTTTAACTGATTCGACATCGAGAGAGTTCTTACAGATGCGCACAAGCGCCCTGATATCCGAGGCGTCGATAAGGCCGCGTTCGGGGTCATTTTTCATAGCCTGAAGTTTCAGGCCGATTAAGTCCTCAGGCCCTAGGACATTGATGTTTAACGTACCGCTAAAGGCGGCCTTTACGGTAGTCCTCTTTAACATGGCAACTGTGGTGTCTCTGAAGGCGTGAAGAAAGTCAACCTCCCCGAATACCCGCAAAGGTGAGACGTACTGAGATACGTTTCTGGTCTTGTATCTGCACTCATAGTCATTTTTTTCCATAATCGCGGCTACTTTTTCCATGTCGTTTCTAAGGACGAGAAAGTCCACATCCACGGTTGACCTGTGTACTCCCCATAGATTAAAGGCCAAACCGCCGATTAGGGCATAGCTTATACCATACCGGGCGAATTCATTTGTCAGCGTCCCCAGGACGATTTCGAAATTCATGTGAGTTTGCCGCAATGGCTGTATTGTAACTAACAGATGTTATTTAAGTCTATCCGGCTGCCCGAATTCGCGCGGCCAGAAACGTATCATGTGTGGGGCAATAACATCTGGTCGGCATCCATTGAACTTCTTACAAGCGGGGCGGATGCCACCGCTTCAAACCCTAGTTCCTCCGCCTTTTCCCTGTATAAATCAAAGACGCCGGGCGGCACGTACTCCACAACCGCAATGTTGGTTTTGCGCGGCCGCAGGTACTGCCCTATCGTTATAAAATTACACCCGCAGCTCCTTAAATCTCTCAGGACGCCAACCACCTCGTCAAAACGCTCTCCCAGGCCTACCATCAGGCCAGACTTTATCTTTACCTTTGATGAGTAATCCCTTGCCGCTGCGAGCATTCTTAATGACAATCCATAATTAGCCTGTGGCCTCACCTTATAGTATAACGACGGCACGGTCTCTACGTTGTGATTAAACACGTCCGGTTCGGCGTCGAGTACGCCATGGAGCGCCTTAAGATTGCCCTTAAAATCCGGCGTCAATACCTCTATTTTAGCGTTGGGAAGCAGGTCTCTGACTGCCGCCACGGTGGCGGCGAAGTGCCCGGCCCCCCCGTCAGGCAGGTCGTCGCGGGTTACGGAGGTGATTACCACGTGCGTCAGGTTCATGGCCTTTGCCGCCCCGGCAACGCGGCGTGGTTCTTCTGCGTCTACGGGCGACGGCCGTACGTGAGAGACTGAACAGAAACCGCAGCTCCTCGTACAGTCCTTTCCAAGAATCATAAATGTGGCGGTAGGGCGGCTGAAACAGTGGCCGCGATTGGGGCATCTGGCCTCTTCGCAGACCGTTGAGAGCCGGTTAGCGCGAAGGAGGCGTTTTGTTCCTCTTAGATCTTTAAATGTGTTGGTCTTAAGCCAGTCTGGCAGTCTTTCCATATCGTATTTCTAAAACAAACCTTCGCGTTTCGCCTCTTCCCATAGGGCGTCCATTTCGGCGATTGTCATGGCGCTAAGGGGTTTATTATTACGGCTTTTCGCACTTTGCTCCATGTGTTGAAATCTACCTATGAACCGGTTTATGGTCTTTCTTAGGGCATCCTCGGGATTGACCTGAATAAACCGTGCGGCATTGACTATGGTAAAGAGGATGTCGCCGAGTTCGTCCTCGATTTTGGCGGTGTCGTTCAGGCTTACGGCCTCTTTAAATTCAGCGAGCTCCTCGTCGAGTTTCTCTAAGACTTCGCCTGTCTTATTCCAATCGAAACCGGCACGTGATGCCCTGTCGGAAATCATAAACGCCCGCAGGAGTGAGGGAAGTGTCTTAGGCACACCGTTTAGAGAGGATTCCTCGTGCCTTCCCTCGGATTTTTTTATCGCGTCCCACTGTTTAAGCACCTCGGAGGCAGTTTCGCATACCACTTCGCCAAACACATGGGGATGCCGTGTTACCATCTTATCGCTTATACCATCAATAACGTCGTAAATGTCGAATGTCCCTTTTTCCTGTTCTATTCGGGCAAGGAAGAGTAGCTGAAACAGGACATCGCCAAGCTCTTCGCGAATCTTATCAGGGTTTTCCTCTTCAACGGCCTCTATTAGTTCGTGGGTCTCCTCAATCAGATACGCTATCAGGGTGTGTGCCGACTGCTCCTTGTCCCACGGGCAGCCTCGCTCAGACCTCAGCGCGTCCATTATCCCGACAAGGCCTTTAAATCCCGACGGTTGGCGTTTCATTGGTAGAATAAATCTCCTGTGCAGTCAACTCCGTCAAAAAGAAAACTGGATTCCTGCTTTCGCAGGAATGACAGACAAGACAGATAGGGCTGACAAGACAAATGATAGGACAGGCATGGCATATAGGCCAGGCATGACATATAGGACAGGCAAGACAGACACGACAGATGGGCGAGACAAAACATGACAAATGAACACCCAGGCCTGTCATTCCTGCGAAAGCAGGAATCCAGAGAACCCTCTACCAGAATTAACTTCACAGGCATTTAGAATATTATCAAATAGTCATATAGAGGTGTCAATAGCCGGCATGTTTTTGTAATAATATAACATGGCCGGAGCTCTTTACATCCACATCCCCTTTTGTCTAAGGAAATGCCTGTACTGCGACTTTTTTTCAATACCGTATGAAAGCGGCATGGAAAGAGAGATGGAAAAACGCTATGTCAACGCCCTTAAAAGTGAGCTTATACTGCGAAAAGATAATATCGGCACACTTAAAACTATCTATATCGGCGGCGGCACGCCCTCCATCTTTGAAGCCGGGTCAATCGCGCGCATCCTTGAATTCATTAACAATAATTTTGGTATAGAAAGCGGTGCCGAAATCACTATGGAGGCCAACCCTTCCAGCGTTGACGACGAAAAACTCCGCGCCCTCAGACAGGCGGGCGTAAACAGGATAAGCGTGGGTGTGCAGTCCTTTAACGACGCGGAGTTACAATCACTGAGACGTATCCACAACGCGGCAGAGGCCGCCAGGGCATTAGACATCATAAAAAAATATTTCGGGAATTTCTCTATTGACCTCATCTATGGCCTTGAGGGGCAGAGGGTCGAAGGCTGGATAAGGACAGTCGAGGCGGCGCTTTCCTTTGCACCACCACACGTATCGGCATATGAGCTGACCCCGGAGGCAGACACGCACTTTGGCAGACGTGTCAAAATAGGGGAGGCTGCCCTTCCCGTTGAGGACGATATTGTGGCGATGTATTCTTTGGCGGCCGAACTATTTGCCGGTGCGGGACTCCACCACTATGAAATCTCAAACTTCGCCGCCGTGGGTTTTTTCCTATGCCGCCATAACCAAAACTACTGGCGGCGGGGCCTTTATGCGGGGATAGGCGCCGCCGCGCATTCACATTTGAAAATACCAGCAGATGAGCGCAACTATACCGTGAGGACTTCCAACGCCGCTGACCTCACGCAATATCTAACCGCCATAGAAGACAATACGCTGCCAGTTTATGAGACGACGGTCATTGACGGCCTTGAAGGGCTGAAAGAAGACATTTTCCTTGGACTTCGAACGGCAGAAGGCGTGTCCGTAGAAAGACTTAGGGAGGGCGGTCTTGATGTGCCAGGATTACAGGCGCTTGTGGAAAACGGCCTTGCACAACTTGATGAGACCCGATTGAGACTGACGAGAAAGGGGTTTCTCGTCAGTAACCGAATCATAAGTTCAATTATGGATAGGATTGACTATGGATAAGATTGACGCGCCGCATCATTCTCCTAAGAGCGTCTGAAACGTCTGATGGTGCAGCTCTTCTTCGGCGAGGATCTGCTCAAAGAGGAGCCTTGTGGTGGAGTCGCCCTCGTCGTTGGCCATTTTGATGATCTTTTTGTAGAGTTCGATTGCATAAGCCTCTTCGGCTAAATCCTTTTGGAGGATTTCCTGTTCGCTGCCAGTGATGTCGACGATGTCTGGAATTGTGGTTGGGACTTCGCCGAGATAGACAAGCCTTTCCGCAATTTTCTCCGCGTGGAGCATCTCCACGATGGCTATCGCCCTTAACTCCGTACCTATGAACCTGGCCCTTTTCCCTTTTATCATTATGTGTTGAAAAATGTACTGAATACTGACCTTGAGTTCCCTCGCGATTGCCGCGTTCATCATCTTTTTCAATTCCGCACTTGCCATAAATAACTCCCTCCTGTAATTTAATTGCGTATAATCCTGACTGCCGGCCAGCTCAATGCCGCCGGATAGATGTCGCCGCCGTCACCTGACGTCATTAACGTGAGGCAGACCTACGGAGTCGTGTCCCTGCACCATGAGCCATATGCCGCCTCTCCTTTCGAACGTGGACGTAGACCTGACCTTCATAGATATGGTTTTGCCGTCAACCGTGATGCTGCAATCACTAAGCTGGGCTGACCATGCCACCCTTGCGGACATATTTACGTGGATCGTCTCATCTATGAGCGAACACTTGTATGTTGCCTTCATGCCGGCTGTTTTTTTCATATGCTCGGCAATCTTATCAAATCCGACGATATAATCTCCGGTCATGATGTCAATGGCGACTACATCGGCGTCGTGGGCCACATATTTTAAAAACCCATCCATATCGCTTTTCAGAAACGCATTGTTTATATCGTCTAAGACCTTCTTTATCTGCGCCTTATATACATCCTGCCCTATGGGCTTCCCTACGCCGCACATAGCGCCTTCGCTTATAAGCAGCACCGCCGCCGCGGCAACCAACGCGTATAACACCTTTTTCATCGTCGCTGTCTCCCTGAGCAAGCCAGCCCTCTGTAAATTCGAAGAATTCGGGGCGTACAGGGCTGCCCGCTTATTTTAAATCATATTAACCTGCTGTTATTCTTCGGGCGCTCCAATAGAGTGGTGCGCCTGGATGAGGAGCCACTTGCCGTCTTTTTTGACCTCGACTGCCGTTGAGCGAATCGTCACTTTCTTGCCGCCGGTGGGCGTGGTGCAATCGCTCTGCTGGGCTATCCATGCCACATCGCTGGACTTGTTTACGTTGACGGACTGTTCGGTGGTATGGCACTTGTATGCGTGTATTTGGGCGGCCTTTTTTAAGGCATTTTTAATGTTTTCATATCCAACCGCGTAGCTGCCTTCGCCCACGCCTATGATAGTGAGGCTGGCGTCTGAGGCGATATTTTTCATCATGGTATCTACATCGCCTCTTTCGTATGCCTGGTCTATGGTGTCGATAACCTTTTTTGCCTGTGATTTTGAGGATTCCACAGCAAGTTTGTTAACGGCTTCGGCGAAGGGCATCCCCATTGATGCCACAGCCGCACCGGCTAAGAGTATTTGCGCCGCTAATTTCTTCATAATATTATGGCCTCCGAATTATCCTTGATTTAGCCTAAACCGGCTCACTAATAATAATATTATTCCTCTGCTTATGTCAACACGCTAATTGAAAAGTGAATTGAAAAGCAATGCCGCGTTTGTCCTTAATATCGTGAATATCGTGGCATTTGCTGTCAGCACCCGTGTGAATACACACTAATATCTCATAATGTAACCAAACTATAACAAAATCATAATCATACCTTAATGCAATTGTAACAATATACCGATATAATATGCGCATGGATTTAATAACAAACGATAATATAAAAATCTGGCAGGGGCGGCGCCAGGACAGACAGCCCTACCAAACAGCCCGAACAAACAGGAGGAAAAGACATGGCGGACAACTCACACAAGAATAATGTTTTCAGGCTTGAGATCCCCTCAAACGGGCACTTAAACCCTATTATCGGGCCTATTATCAGGGCTGCGTTAGAGCGTCTCATGTCCTTTCACCTCCTTAATAAACTATATGAGGAGCTGACGGAAAGGGAAGGTGGCTGTTTTATTACTAAAACCCTTCAGGCGCTGGACGTAAAGTATGAGATTTCAGAGGAGGATATCAGGCGCATCCCAGCCTCAGGGCCGGCCGTCGTTGTGGCAAACCACCCATTTGGAGGCATAGAGGGGATGATTATCGCCTCTATACTGCGCATGGTTCGCCCTGACGTCAGGATTATGGCCAATTATCTGCTTTCCTATATCCCTGACATCGCAGACATGTTCTTCTTTGTCGATCCTTTTAAAAAGAAAGACTCTTACCGCATGAATGTCAAATCCCTCAGAGAGACGGTTTTATGGGTAAAACAGGGCGGTATGTTAGTGGTTTTTCCAGCCGGTGAGGTCTCACATGTTGACCTTCAAAAACGCGAAGTAACCGACCCCAAATGGGACACCTCCGTGGCGAGGATAATAAGGAAGACCGCGTCCCCAGCCCTGCCTGTTTACTTTGACGGCTCAAACGGCATATTGTTTAACCTGGCCGGCCTGATACACCCGCTCCTGCGCACGGCAATGCTTCCTCACGAATTTCTGAACAAGGCGAAAAAAACCATACGCGTGAAAATCGGCAACCTCGTCTCATTTAACAGGCTCTGCAAGATAGAATCCGGCGAGGCCGTGATGGACTACCTTAGGCTGCGCACATACCTGCTTGCTAACGGCACAGAGCTCAGGAGAAAAAGACGATTCCCCCTGGGCATCCCATTCAATCTTCCCAAAGGGTTATCCGAAGGCACACCGGAGATGACACCCATAGCCCCCGCGGAAAATCCCGATGTCATGCGCGGCGAAATAGCCGCACTGCCGGAGGAACAAATCCTTGCCAGACATGGGCAGTACACCGCCGCCTCCGCCTGGTCATGGCAGATTCCCTCTATACTTAGGGAGATAGGCCGCCTTCGCGAGATAACCTTCCGCGCCGGTAACGAGGGCACGGGCAAGGCGGCAGACTTAGACCAATTCGATAGCCATTACCTGCATCTGTTTATCTGGAACAGCGACAAAAACGAGATTGTGGGGGCTTACAGGTTTGGAAAGACAGATGAAATCCTTATGAAACAGGGAATAAAGGGGTTATACACGAGCACACTGTTTAAGTACGGCGAACAATTCCTCGACAAGATAAGCCCCGCACTTGAGATGGGGAGGTCTTTCGTCAGGCAGGAGTATCAAAGGAGTTATTTGCCCCTCCTGCTCCTGTGGAAGGGAATAGGCCAGATAGTGTCCAGCAATCCCAAATACAGATATTTGTTCGGCCCTGTGAGCATAAACAAGGACTACAGCGGCGCTTCAGCCCAGCTCATCGTGTCTTTCCTGAAAATGACAAGTTACATTCCATCTCTGGCAAGATACATAAGGCCAAAGACCCCGCTCAGGCCGGAGCCGGTAACAGGCTGGGATACCGGCACCGCCCTCTCGTTTGTCAGGGATATTGACGATATATCAGAGTTGATTGCCGCAATCGGAGACTCCGATTGCGTGGCTCACGGCCAATCGCCTACAGAACTCACCCCCCCAAAGGGTGTGCCAATCCTGCTCAGGCAGTATCTGCGTCTCGGGGGCAAATTAATCGGCTTTAACATTGACCACAGTTTCGGCGACTGCCTTGACGGCCTTATTCTCGTCGATTTGACCCTCACAGAGCCAGCCCTCCTGACCCGTTATATGGGAAAGGAAGGTATCGACGCATTTTATAAATATCACGGCAAGGCCGTGGCGCCGGCCCTCTCCGCATGAGGCCAAAGCGCGGCATAACGGGAATTTGCCCTTGAGGAGCATCATTGAATTTCATCTCTTTCCGTGTCTTCCGCTCTTTCGTCTTAGATATATATAGCTCTGCTTCCTATAGAATATGATAATATATAGGGCATTTCGAAAATACGGAGGTTAAAGATGACCGCAATCGCTGGTATTAAGCAGGATGGTTTCAAAACACGCGTCCCTATGGCCGTTGCGCCCCTTGCAGCGATGATTTATCCGTTCCTGCTTGAGGGATATAGCGGAGGTGTCCACATGATCACCTCGGGAGGCGCTCATGCCGGTTTGCTTCCGTGGCTGATGGCGGCGGTCTTCCTTCTTGCAGCCTTTGCCGTCCCCGGAGTTGCCCTGTTGTTCGCTATGAGGTTATCGAGGGCCTCAACAGCGACGGCCGCAGTTTTACAAGCCCGACGGGCCGCCTTTCTTGCAGCGGCTACACCCGTCATTTTCACTTTTGTTGGTGTCGTCTCTACATGCTTGGTTACCCGGCTTTCGACAAATGGGTACTTGCCGTGTTCTGGGCAGTTGTCCTGACGGCAGTCCTGCGCAATGGCAACGATACGGCTGTTGCAACACCAACATACCCGCTCTCTTCCCGTATGCTCAAAACACATATGGTAGCAGCGCTGTTTATCATCGTCTTATTTCTTCTAATGCATATTGGCAATCAACTCGCCGGGTTGGGAGGCCCTGACGTGCATACTGCCGTCATGAAGACACTGAGGCACGTCTACCGCTCAGCCATCGTTGAGCCGGTGTTGGTTGGACTCTTCCTTTTTCAGGTTGTGAGTGGGTTTTATCTTTTCCAGCGTGCCACCGTCAGGCCTTCCGATCGTTTTCAAACCTTCCATATCTGTTCAGGTGTGTATCTCTCCTTGTTCGTGATTAGCCACATGAACGCGGTTTTTATCTTTGCCCGCACCTATCTTGGCATCAATTCAGGGTGGGGATTTGCAACCGGAGCGCCGGTAGGCCTTCTCAAAGACCCATGGAATATTCGTCTTGTGCCACTTTATGTGCTGGCCGTCTTTTTCGTACTGTCACACATCGCCGGCGCCATACGCGTCGTGATGCTAAAGCGCGGAATGAACAAGCACCTGGCGGACCGGCTGATGATCGCCAGCACCGTCATCGGCGGGGCGATCTCGGTGTTAATTGTCATGGGAATGTGTGGCTTGCGTCTGTAGATACCCAACAGCAATCCCGCTTAAAACTCCTTCGTGTCGTCAAAGGAGACTTCGCCTGACCTTGACCTGGCTTCTGAGAATGTAATCTTAAACCTCGTGCCATTTTCTCTGATTAAGGCAACGGTGCCGCGCAGTTGGTTTTCCACAATGGACACCACAAGCTGCAGGCCGAGCGTCTCGTTGTCCCGAAGGCCGACCGACTCCGGTAATCCCGCGCCATCATCCCATATGTCGATGTCATACTTGCCGTCATGGCATGAGACGCTTATCCCAATCTCACCGCTTCTGTTGCCTTTAAAGGCATATTTCAGGGAATTGGACAGCAGCTCATTTAACACAAGGCCGCACGATACGGCCATATCCACGCCGATGGACAGCGAAGGTATGTCGATTTTAAGCGCAATCCTTGAGGCATTCACGCCGTAGGAGCGGAAAAGCCCCCTTGCGAGCTTTCCTACGTAGTCGGCAAAATCTATATCGGCAAGGGTTTCGGACTGGTGGAGACGCTCGTGTACAAGGGACATCGCCAGTATTCGATTCTTTGTCTCGTTAAACATCTCGGCGTCAGCGGGGTCTTTTATAAGCCCTGTCTGGATATTAAGAAGGCTTATGATGATTTGCATGTTGTTTTTTACCCTGTGGTGAATCTCCCGAATAAGGATTACCTTTTCCCGCAGTGACGCGGTTATCTGGTTTTCCATCTTCTTATGAGCGGTGATGTCGCGGGCGATGCCGGTATAAAATGTCCCGCTTTTGGTCTTCCATGAGGCCAGTGAGATATCAAAGGAAAACTCTGTGCCATCCTTTCTGAGGCCCTCAAACTCGACCCGTTTACCGGCCATGTAGGACACGCCGAGGAGCTGAAATGTCTTAAACGCCCTTAAATATGCCTCGCTAAGGCGTGCGGGGATCAGTATCGAAACGGGTTTATTTATTACCTCCCCTGCGGTATATCCGAACAGGGACTCCGCCCCCCTGTTAAACGCGACAATTATGCCCTGTGAGTCAGTCGAGATTATTCCATCCATGACGGATTGAATCAGGGAGCGAAATTTCATCTCCGACTCACTGATTACCTCCTCCGCCGCTTTGCGTTCGTCTAGCTCTTCTGTCAGGCGCGCATTCGTTTCTTTCAGCTCGGCAGTGCGCTCCTCTACTGCTACGTCCTGCGTGTCTTTGGCCTCTTTGAGGGCCAGCCACTGCCGCCTCAGGCGCTTCGTGAAAAACAGCATCGTCAGTGACATGGAGATGAATATAAATATGTGCAGGACGATAAAATTATTCCTCTGGTTAATAGTGTATTTGGCAATCGACGACACAGGGACGGCCACTGATATACCGCCTCTGATATCGCCTTCTTTGTATCCCTGTTTTGCGTGGCAATTCAGACAGGTCTTTTCTACTTTCAGCGGGGCCATATAGACAAAAGTCCCGTCTCCCCCTTGCAGTCTGACCTCCTCCGCCGAACCCTTCTCAAAGCGCTTAAGGGCGGCCGCTTCCCACGGTGAGGCAATATTGCCCGGCCTTATAGGGTTAAGGCTTGTGATGTGAAACTCTACGCTGTTTATGCTTTTGGCTATTTCCGCAATCTGGCGCGTCATAAATGCCGGGTTAACCAATGTCAGTTTTTTGCCGTCGACAGTGCTTATATCCCTGTCCGGGGTGTCGATATAGGGATTAGGCTGCGACGACTCTGTAACGGGGACATAGACGCCGCCGTGGCTGGCGTTCCAGAGGCGCGTGGTCTCGATCATTTCGAACATCGAGCGGCCTGACTCAAGCGCCATATTATACGCCTCTTCTTCCAGCAAATACAGATGCCACTTCAACGAAGCCAGCGATACAAGCGCCCAAAACACTACCGGCAGCACCCAGTAACAATGGGACTGTAAGTAATCCCTGCACATCCCCTTGCTGTCGTCCTTAGCCATAGACCATGTCCCTTTTATACCATAATTCGTATAATTTGTAAGGTTAACTGCCCCTTCACAAAGCTGGAGACACAGCGCTGACACCTCAAATCCTTGACATGTAATATAGATACATGCTTTAATCTGCTTAGCAGGAATGCCGATGATGTCTAAAATAAACAAAGGGGGCAAACTGTGAGGCCGTGGTATAAATATTCGATAGACGCTGATGTGCGCGGGAAAAAGTTCGTAGGCTTAGATGAACAATACCACGAACATGCAGCGGGAATGGGTGGTTACGATACGGACGAGGCTTACAATAGCAAATCTGAATTTTTTAATAATTATTTCTTTGGATACCACCTTGGTAGGCTTCAATGCTATGACGAATTCATAAGGCGCCACCTGAACAAAGAAGACAAGATTCTTTCTACCGCCTCCGGCCGCTCTGCAAATGAACTATATTTAATGGAGGAAGGAGCGTACAATATAACGTGTTCCGACCTGGATATGTCAGATGAGATGTATCGCGCAACAGTCAACCTGTTTCCACAGTTTAAGTTTTATAGGCTAAATATCCTGCAATCACCCGCGCCTTACACTTACAGTGCAATCCTGAACCTGAGCATGATATACCTTCCTGACGACGCCAGACTAAGAACATTCTTTCAACATGTATCGCAAAGTCTGGAATCTGGCGGGAAATTAATCCTTGATTCTGCCGGGTCGCCGGACAATTATTTGTCGTATTTGATTCATGATTGTTTGTTAAAATATGAAGTCTGTTTATTGCGGGCAAAAAAATTGTTTACTACAGGGAAACTTGAAGGCATTGTTATAAAACACCACGATTTCAGGCGTACAGACGGTGAGATAATCGCAATGGCAAACGAATTTGGGCTGAAATTACAGGATAAGAGCGATTATGCTTTTTTAGTAGAATTTAAAAGAAGTTATTTTTTAAATAAAATAATATCGGCAAGCAGGGCGGCTGAAAATATATTTACTACAATGGGGAAATATATACCATACATCAGGATGTTTTGTTTTTATAAAACATAGTAATGCCGGCGGCAACATTTTTAGACAGCCGGACTCCGCCTCGGCGAAGTAGCAGCAGTAAGCGCCGGGGGCAGGCGCGCGGGGAGATTAATACCAGGGCTGCGGTTTGCAAATTTATTTCGGGAAATGTTAGTATTGCAGTACAGGCGTTGAGTCAGCGCCTGTAAGTTTTTAATAATTGAGGAGGCCCCGATGGACATTCTGATCACCTTTCCTGGCGGCAAGCGTGTCAATGCCGAGTTTGCGCCGGTTGGCGATGCGGCTCCGATGGTTATAGCCACCGACCAGGCCGTCAAATATGGCGGAGATGGTTCTGCCCCTGAGCCGTTTAAATATTTCCTCGCATCTATCGGCACATGCGCCGGGATTTTCGTCCTGAGTTTTTGCCAGAAAAACTCCATCCCTACCGATGGAATGACCCTTGAGCAAAGCCACGAATACACCACCGAAGGGCCGGGAAAGTCGAAGCTGGCAAAGATAACCATAGATATAAAGGTGCCGCCGGATTTCCCGGAGAAATACTATGACGCTATCGTAAGGGTTGCTGACCAGTGTGCCGTGAAAAAGGCAATCATGGATCAACCGCAGTTCGAGGTAAAGACGGTTGTCGCCCGAAGTTCTGGAATAAATACCTAATAACATAAGGAGTTAAGACAATGGGAGTATTAGACGCAATAGGCAACACCCCAATAGTAAGTCTGGACAATTTGAACACAAACCCCAAGGTAAAGGTCTATGCGAAACTTGAAGGGAATAATCCCGGGGGCTCCGTAAAAGACAGAATAGCGTACTATATGATAAAAGACGCCGAAATCTCCGGGGCACTGACAAAGGAAAAGGTAATACTTGAGCCTACAAGCGGCAACACGGGCATAGGACTTGCCATGGTTGCGGCCGCCAAGGGCTACCACGTTAAACTGGTCATGCCGGAGTGCGTAAGCATGGAAAGGCGCAAGACCCTTGAGGCCTTTGGTGCCGAGCTTATCCTAAGCCCCGGCAAAGAAGGCACTGACGGGGCAATCAGGCTTGCCCATAAGCTCTACGACGAAAACCGCAAGGACTACTTTATGCCTGACCAATTCAACAACCCATCCAACATGAAGGCCCACTACGAAGGCACCGGCGTGGAGGTCTATAACCAGACAAAGGGCGAGATAAGCGCCTTTATTGCCGGCATGGGCACATCGGGCACTCTCATGGGCACTAGCAAGAGGCTCAAGGAATACGACAAGTCAATTCAGATAGTCGGCGTGGAGCCGATTCTCGGCCACAAGATTCAGGGCCTGAAGAACATGGGCGAGTCTATCGTGCCCGGCCTGTTTGATCCCTCGCGCCTTGACGAAAAGCACAACGTCAACGACGACGAGGCATATTCGACCGCGCAGGCACTGGCAGTCAGAGAGGGGCTTTTCGTGGGCATGAGCAGCGGAGCGGCCGTCTTTATAGCCCTGAAAAAGGCGAAGGAGATGAAAGACGGCGTGTTAGTTGTAATACTGCCCGACAGAGGAGACAGGTATTTAAGCACGGCGCTGTTTAAGTCGATTTGTGCCGACTGCCCTCCCTAGGCATAAGGATTAAAGACGAAGGGGGGGTAACCCCCCCTTCACCCCGTATTCTCGCACATGTTTTATTTATTGAATTTAAGCTGCCGCCCGTTGGCGGCTTCGGTACTCCGGCCTCGGCTATGCGGTGGTTTATGTTGGCGCGTATTTCGTGACCCTGTTGCGCCCTTGTTTTTTTGAATTATACAGGGCGATGTCCGCCTCGTGCAGCATCTGCAGGTAGTCTTTTAAATCTGTGCGAAACCCTGCCACTCCCATGCTTATCGTCGCGTTTATATGATAATTACCCGATGTGATTGCCATACGCCCTACGGCCTTTCTAATCCGCTCTGCTAAGAGTACGGCATCCGCTTCATTTGTCTCTGTTGAGATTATGATAAACTCCTCACCACCATATCGTCCCAACGAATCAGTGTTTCGCAACATGCCGCAGACTTTTTTGGAAACGCCTTTCAGTACCTCATCGCCTGCCAGATGCCCGTACGTATCGTTAACGTTTTTGAAATGATCCAGATCAAACATTATTAAAGAGAACACATTTCCGTACCTTTTGGACTTGTTGAATTCTTGTTCGAGATGTTTTTCTATGTAACCCCTGTTATAGACAGAGGTCAGTGCGTCGTAATTAGTCAGGAGTTGAAGGGCCTTGTTGGCGTCTACTACCTCGTCCATAATCTTCTGCGATTGTGCGGCCTCTGTCATGTCCTGAATGGTCATACAGATTAAGGCCGTCCGGCCATCGGTGTCCAATATCGGGATAAATGTGCAATCCTGATACATATACCCGCCGTCGCCCGTTATCTGGCGGTTATGCTGAAACCTGAACAAATATGGCCTTTGCTTCCACGAGATAAACGAATAACTCTTTAGTATCCTAAGACTTTGGAATTTAAGCTCAAGCCAGTTCCTTGACAGATATGGGAATATATCGAATAAGTCCTTCCCTACAACGTCTTCACTGCCTACACCGCTATGTTTAGACATAAAACCATTCCACACCACCACGCGATACGACAGATCAAGCACTACAACTCCGACACTTAAGCTGTCAAGTATGGATTTACTGAAATAATCTCCGATGTCTTGCGTAGTCGTTTCCATAAAGCGTCACATCTCAGAAAGCAGCCTCTGAAGCGCCTTCTGCACTGATTCAATTGCCTGTTCGGACATAAATATTAATAAATCGCTCTTAAACTGTATATCTTTCAAATTGAACGTTATCTTAACCATCAACGTATGGTCCCATTTCAACTGGCTTCGTTGAAACGCGCCATAGACAAACTTCGTTAAATCGACCTTGTCGGCCAGCACCGCGGGAGGTTTGAAAGACATATCCCCGTTAAACAGTTGATTGGCAATCCCGTTTAAACACGCCCCTGCTATGATGTTTGTCAGCTCAAGCATTATTTCAATTTCCTGCGAGTGCCCATCAACACTATCGATGCCAAAAATTCCGGCAACGGTTTGAACCGTCTGGTCGTTAAATATCACAATGGCCTCGCCATCGACATGGGTCTCGTGAAAAAATGACTGCCTCAATGCCGTCACAGAGTCTGAGATAGAAAAAACAGTATCTTGTAAGACCTTCTGCGCAACCCTCTCCGCCTCAAGTATCTCAATCTCAGGGACAGATAAATCGACAAAAGATTTCAACAGCCTTGCGAGCTTGTCACCCGCCTGCCCTAACGCAAGATTAAAGGTCTCTTTTAATAAATCTTTCTCATCTTCCGTAAGACTAATTTTTAACATGAAATCCATTCTCTTTAAGGACTTTAACCATTTGTTCCCTATTAAAAGGTTTTTTCAAATAACCGATAGCCCCCAAACCCTTAACTCTCTCCTCAACACCGGGCTGAATATCGGCGCTTAGTACGATTGCCTTTATCGCCATTGCATTTTTCTTAAAATGTTCAAGCACATCGTAGCCGGTCATCTCAGGCATCGTCAGGTCTAACATTAACAGGTCAACCTTATAAGCGTGACAGGCCGCACATGCCTCCTTACCATTTGACCCTTCTGTCACCACAATTTCTTCGTAATTCAGCAGAGACAGCAGCTCTTTCCTGACATAACGCCTGGCCACATTTGAATCATCCACCAAAAGTAACGAAAAACTCACAAGACACCTCGCCGGTATTAATAATAATCTGTTGAACCAGATTCTATCACAGAATCAGCGCTTATTGCAACATAATAGCGTCCCGTGTCATAGCGTCCCGTCTTATCTCTGAGTACGGGCGGCAAGCACCACAATACAATCGAATTTCTTAAATAAATCATACTCGTATGGATTTTCGGGGTGTTGATTTTGTTCCGATATATGATACACGGCAACATCTGAATCGCTAATCCTGTAGGCTTCACCGTTATAAAATAGGTATGGAAAGAGATTAAAATCGAGTTTGTCTGAAAATCCAACCCTCCAGCGCCTAGTGGCGTCTGTTTTTTTTAACTCCCTAAGCAGCGGGCCAACGACACTTTGAGTCCTCCAGTCATATGTGGTTACAACACGTAAGGAGGCAAGCGGCCCGGCTGTCAGGACAATCAATATCAAGCAAATCAAGCATGTGCCGGCCCTCATAAACACCTGCCCAATAATACGGCAATCTAATGCCCCATCTGCAATAATCCCGGCCGTTAGAACAATCAGAGGGAGCCAGAACACATGGTTGCGCGTAAAGCCCAGCGACAACCCCGCCGCTGTATGTGCTATGTAAGCCAAAGAAAACGAAGCCGCCAGCACCGATAAAATAATAAGGGCAGCAGGCGTTAAGGTTTTTTTATTTACTATTATATTTAATATAAACAATACGGCAAGGATAAGCATTACAGGCAGCATAATAGCACGCGTTATATTTTCAAGATTCCACAGGTGAAATCCCCATTTTGAAAACAGGCCTTCGGTTATCAGCGCATTCAGGATAGTTGCAGGGGCCTCGTTTATTTCGCTTTTCACTGCGGCAGCCGAGATTATTGTCGTAATAACTTTGATATACAATAACGCCAGCGGCAAGGAAGAAAAGCACATAATAGCGCTTCCCATCTCAAAGACCTTCTTAAGCAAGACCTTCTTAAACGCGCCGGAGGGCTTGTCCGCGGCCGCACAGTCATTTTTAGTATGGTACATCACGGCAAGGAAGGCAAGATTTAGAGGCACAATGGTGTATAAACTGGTCAGCATCGCTCCAAGCGCAATGAAATTCAGGGCGCTGAGAAGAAAAACCATAGACTTATCATAATCTTTTAAGAGCGTTGGATATAAGATAACAAGAAGCAGTTCGCAATACACTGCGCCAAGGGCTATGGCATATCCCCTTGCCAGGATGGATAAGTCGAATATAAAATAATTGGACAGGCACAGCGCCAGCACGAGTATCTTCAGAGGCCTGTTTCTTAACGCGGACTCTATAATAACCGCAATCGATACCACATAAACTATGCCAAAAAAAAACGCGGGCAGCCGTATGGCCGGCACTCCCATGAAACTGCCCAATTGTCCTAAGATGTTAACCGACAGATAAATCAACACAGAGTTCAACAGGTGATTGTTTGTCGTCGAATAGTCCGAAACGGCACTGTTGAAATCCCTTGCGAATCTAAAATACGTTAGGGCCTCGTCATAAATTACTCCGGTATAATACGCCTTATACATCCTTAGAATCACTGCCGACAGGACTATAGCAACAAAACACCCGATGTAAAGCGTGTGTATTGTGTTAGAACCGTGTTGTTGTGAGTTCGTTTCAGACATCGCTGAGTAAATTTTACCATATATGGTATCTTTTGACATAGTTTTATTGTTGCAGCCTCAGTGCCGAAGCCGCCAACGAGGGGATAATCCCCCGTCTTGGCGGCGGCAGCCCAAATTCAATAGTTAAACGTGTGCGAGAATACGGGGTGAAGGGGGATTATCCCCCTTCGTCTTTAATCCTTAGCCGTTAAAGCGGTTCAGCTCTATTGTAAAGACGGCGCCTTTTTCGCCGTTGACTGCGTATATCCTGCCGCCCATATTACTTTCTATGATTACCTTTGACATGTAGAGGCCTATGCCCGTGCCCTTAGCGCCTTTTGTCGTAAAATATGGCTCAAACAGCTTATCTATAAATTCTGCCGGTATGCCTCCTCCGTTGTCTTTTATCTCGATTTTTACCATACCGGCCAACTTTGACAGCTCAACTGAGATCTCGCCTTCACTGATAAAACCCATGTCTTTATGTCCGATGACTACATCCCTGGCGTTACATAAGATGTTGAGTATCACCTGCTTGAATTCGTTTTTGAATCCCTCCACAATCAGACCCGGTTCACAGATACAGATATCCTTCATTTGATTTTCGCACGGCTTTCGTACAGCTTCGGGATATATACATGAGAATGTGATTTCTATGCCGGCCTTCTTAAATAGATCATAGACGAGGTTTACTACTTCCTTTATGGCGATGTTTATATTAAACGGTGTCTTTTTCTTGCTTGGCCTAAAGAAGTTTGTGAAGTCGTTTATGGTATTTGACATGAACGTGACTTGCCTTAAGGTGCCTTCCACCATTTCAGACATATAGGCTTTGTCGAGTTCGCCGCTGTCAAAGGCGTCTCTGGCGTCCTGCACATACAGGGCGACGGCATTCAGGGGTTGGCGCCACTGGTGGCCAATTGCCACTATCATCTCGCCCATCGACGCCATTTTGGACTGTTGTATCAGCAGGTAGTCCTTCTGTCTGCTGATTTCGGTCTCTTCTTTTACCCTGTTTTCGAGCGTCCGGTTTAATTCCTTCAGCCTGTTCTCCATGTCGTGCCTGTAGAGGGCCATCTCTATGTTTGTCTGCAATTCCTTGTCCTGAAACGGTTTAAGTAAATACCCGAACGGCTCTGTCAGCTTCGCCCTCTCAAGCAGGCTCTCGTTGGCGTGCGAGGTCAGAAAGATTATAGGTATATCGTAATCTTCGCGTATCATCCTTGCCGCCTCTATCCCGTCCATCCGCCCCTTCAGCAATATATCCATAAGGATGACGTCGGGGCTGCCTGTCTGTGCCAGTTCTACCGCTTGCCGCCCTGAGGACACTATGGCGGTTACGGCATAGCCCATATCCTGCAGGGCCATTTTTATACTGTTTGCGATTATGAACTCATCTTCTACGATTAGTACGGATTTTTTATCCATTGTCCCGCACCTTAAAGCGCACCTTTATTTCCGTTCCTTTATCTGTGTTCAGTTCTATTTCACCATTGAGTTGTGTCCTGGCTATACCCGTTATCAACTGGTAGCCAAGTGTCTCCGTATTCCATATATCAAGTACCGAGGGGATGCCCAGGCCGTCGTCTCTGACAGTCAGTTCAATTGTATCGTCAGCCGCGGGATGAAGGCCTATGTATATCTCGCCGGTCTTACCATCGGGAAACGCGTATTTCACCGCGTTGGTGAGGAGTTCATTAATCAACAGCCCACACGGTATGGCCAAATCTATCCCCAAAGATACGTCTCCCACATCTGTTGTCAGCTCAACGCCGGACATTCTATCCCCGTAAGTGGTGTAAATAGTCTTTATGAGTTTGTTGACGTATCCCCTGAAATCGACGCTGGCCATGTCTTTGGAGTGATAGAGCATCTCGTGAACAGAGGAAATCGATTCTATCCGGTTCTCTGTCTCTTTAAATATCCTCAGGGCGTTTGCATCCTTGATAGAAGAAGCCTGCATCCTCAGAGACTTGAGATTATCGTGAGGTTGTTTTTGACCCTGTGGTGGATTTCCCCAATCAGCATCTCCTTCTCTTTAAGCGAGGCGGTTATCTGCTTCTCAGCGTTTTTAAGCTCGGTTATGTCGTGGAACAAAGCAAATTTCGATATTGAGCCGTCTTTGTTTTTTATCGCGGTATCGTACCGGTGATACGTCTTTTCGTTCCTGGGGTAATACCACTGCCAGTGTATGGTTTGTCCAGAAAAGACCTCCTGTCTCCTGCACCACGGACACGGCTCCTGTTTGCCGTGAAAATACTCGTAACATTTGCGTCTGGTTATCACGCCGAATTCTCGTTCCAGCACGGGGTTTACATATTCAAGTTCGCCGTTTATACTGGTAATATAAATACCGTCGTCAATGGTTTCCATAATGGAAAGCAACTTATCCCGCTCAACCTTGATCTCCTCTTCTATTTTTTTCTTTTCGGTTATATCGCGGGCGGTGGCGTAAATCAACCCCGCATCCGGCGAAGACACCCACGAGATATCCCTATACGTCCCGTCCTTACATACATATCGGTTCTCGAAATGTGCTGTGGGTATCCCATGAGAGAGTTTTAGTGTCTCATCCAGTGTCTTTTGCCTGTCGTCCGGATGTACGAATTCGATAAAAGGTCTTGACATAAGCTCTTCAGACGTAAACCCAAGCGTTTTTTCGAACATTGGATTTACCTTTCTGAAATATCCATTGGTATCGGCGATGCACATCATATCGTGGGATATTGTGAAAAATGTGTCGAGGTCTGCCGCCGCCTTCTTACGTTTCGATATATTTCTGAATACGCATAACAGGAACTCCTTGCCGCCTATGGTAATAAGCCTGGAGCTGACATCCACCCATACCTGCGAACCGTCGGCCCTTAGCATCTTGTTTTCGACCGGTCTTGCGGGTATCCCCCTTCTGGCCTCTGATACGTGCCGTATAAATGTATCTTTTGAATGTGGCTTTGCATCCGGCGGGTGGAGCGCGCACGGGTGCATTCCGATGATCTCTTCTCTTGGCCTCATAAGCAGGGCTGACGCGGAGGGGTTAGCGTCAACTACCAGCCCTGTCTCTATATCCGCGATAAAAATAGCGTCAGGCATGTTATCAAAGAGCGCCCTAAAGAGTTCTTCGCTCTCTTTTAGCTCTTCTCCATATCTTATGTTGCCCGCAGGTGCCGTCGAATCTGTCATCCCGCCTCTTTACTTAACACTAAAACCCTTCTCAAACACCGAAACACTGGCCGCGACAACGTCGCTGTCGCATATGATACCATTATTTTTCATTATCTCGCCAATAGCTATAACGGGCGGGACGATATGGCCTACTGTGTCTGTGCATTTATTAGCATTGCTGCTGGAAAATTGTCAAACAAATTATGCAGGGGCAGGTGAAGTGCCTCCCCGTGTTTATTAAGCTCTATGGTCTCTCCGGTAAATATATTGCGGAATATGATTTCCTTTTCTTTAAAACCGGCGATATTTTCCATAAATGGAATTACTACATAGTTATTTCCCCATATCTTTCTTTTAAAATGCAATTCACCATTATTTGTTATTATCTTCGCAACAAACCTCGGAGTTATAACAAATACTATGCCGCCATTATAATGCCTCGCAAAGGCGCATACGCTGCGCGCATTGGTGCCTATTGTTTGAAGCGGCAAGTATTCCCCCCGCTCAAACAATTCCTTGCAGGATTTCCTAAAATTAAGTGCCTTATATATAAGGTACATTTTTATTCTGCCATCTTTTTTGTTCTTCGTTAACAAGGCAGCCAGATTTAAAGCGCCCATTTCTTTCTCAGCTTTCTTAATATCTTCAAGCAACACCGCTCTTAATCCATAATCCACCGGCCTTCGGTTGTCAGGGTCAACCAAACTGAAATCCCATAGCTCTGTCCCCTGATAGAAATCCGGTACCCCCGTTGCCGTTATTTTTAACAAAACCTGTGACAACGAGTTATACAGTCCACAATTCGAAACTATGTCCTTAAATGGGAAAAAATATTTATAAAGCTCTTTGTTGCTGCCAAATAAATCATCGATGAATTTCATTAAAGCGCCTTCATAACCGGCATCAGGGTTCATCCATGAGGAGTTGACCTTGGCCTCTCTTACCGCTTTTAACATATAGTCTTTTATGCGTGTTTTAAACGCCTCACAGGCCGCCGTCTCCATCTTATCTACGGTCAATTCTATAGGCCTACGCCTGCTAATGTTTGATATAGACGGTATTCGTCGTTACGGTCGGGTAACATCTTATTGTCTATAACCGTTTTATTTTTTTCGAGTGCCTTGTTTAACCGCAATATGAGTTTTTCCCATTCCCCTGGAATTTCCGAAAGCACGTTTATCCTTGCCCTCGTATCCTCGCCTCTTTTTGTATCGTGGGTAGAGGTCGTTATTAACGCGTAGGGCTGGTAATTGTGGCTTTCAATGTTTCTTTTATGGAATTCGCTCAAATGGGTTCCGAAGTCCTCTGGATGCCCTCCCACCTCATTTAAGGACGTAAGCCGGTTGTATATATAAAAGGCCGTGTCCTCTAATCCCTTTGCCATTACCGGGCCGGTAATTTGTTGAAATTTCATTACAAACCCCAACCACCGCACCTTGTCCCCTTCCGAATAATCATCGGGGAATTTCATAAGCAACACATTTTCCAGGAAATCAAAAATCGTGGAGCTTATAGACAGGTTTCTCCTTTTTGCCCTTGCTATGGCATATTTTATATACTTGCGATCAGTGTCCGTTACCTCGTAGGAAGATATATACGTCCTGTAAACAGGGAAAAAAGCAATCACCTCTGTAATAACTTTTATAAGACTGTTCAATGTAAAATCCCTTGTGTGCCTGTCTATTACCGATATATCCTTAAGATAATGGCCAAGGGTGTTTATCTCGCTTGACATGGAAACCTGTGTTATCAGCTTCTTCTTTTCGTACATTATCTCTCTGAAAGATAACCTTTTACCTATCAATTCGGGGGATAATCCGGTAAAACTTGAGTTGTCTTCGACGGCGATAAACTTCGAATATAACTCATCAAACCTCCGGGCATTTTCCGTATCTATGAAAATTCCGTTTACCGAATTTAAAAAGGCATACCCCGTAGAGCCGGAAATCAACCAATTGGGCGGCATAGTTTCGTTCTTTGAAAAAATCTTCTCGCCTACTATGTAAAATGCCTTATAATCAGGGTTGGATAAATATATGGCCTCGATTTCCTTATTCAGCTCATCCTCTGCCTTACGCCCGCCAATAACAGTTTTCTCATAATCGGAAATCTTCAATTCGATGTAGCACCTTTTTTGCAGCCTGCGAAAATACTCTACCGGATTAAACAGGCCATCCGGATGGTCTATCCTTAGGCCGGTTACTTTCCCCTCCCTTATAAGCCGGAAAACTACTTTATGGGTCTCAGTAAGAACATCATTGTCTTCCATTCTGATAGCGGCAAGGTCGTTAATGTCGAAAAACCTTCTGTAATTTATCTCCTCCGTAGCCACACGCCAAAAAGCCAGCCTGTACACCTGGTCTCTCATGAGAGAATCAAGTAAATCAAAACTCCTCGGATTGCCGCTGACGCCGTTAAAAACAGATATGTTTGTATTTATAAAGGATTTAACCTCTACACATTCGTTGTAGAGGATATTTAACCGCTTTTTTATGATTTCCTTTTCGCGCGTACGTTCGATTATTTTCCCTTCATCGGTTTCAAGGTACGATGGCAGGTTGCTTATCGCCGTTATTATGCTCAGAAACTCCATGAAGTCATTATTGTCCTTTCCTATTGCGTCCTCTAATTTATTTATATCGTAGGACAATATATTTCTATATGTCAGCGGCGTTAGGGGGTATTTATTGCTGAAATAATAAACAAAAAAAGCGCCTTCCTCAAAGGCTATCTGCAGTTCCTTGTTTTCCAGCGTGACCCCATATTGGCTCCCCAACACCGGAATAAGTATCTTATGCTCCAGGTCTTTATTGGTGGAATTCCAGTTTATGTCGAAAAAATGGGCATATTGGGAATTCTCACCGTTTTCCAGCATGTCCATCCAGTAAATGTTATCACTTGAGGCCGCGCACATGTGGTTAGGCACTATATCCATTATCTGGCCCATGCCGATTTTTTTCAACTCTCTTATCAGAAGTTCATACTCGCCTTCACCCCCTAACTCCTCGCTTATAACTGTGGGGTCAACGATGTCATAGCCGTGGGCACTGCCGCTTTTTGCCCTTAAATATGGGGAGGCATAGATGTCGCTTATCCCAAGTGCATTCAGGTATGGAACGATTGCGGCGGCATCGGAAAACTTGAAACCTCCACTAAGCTGCAGCCGGTATGTAGATACCGGAATTCTCGGCTCTATAACACCCTTTATGTCCATATTCTCTCACCCCTGCGCCTATTGCGTATTCC
>JADFXO010000019.1 GCA_015233485.1 Nitrospirota bacterium | reverse complement strand
TAACTGGCTACTCAATCCTTTTCCGCTTCTAACCCCCAAATTTTCAAGTATGTCAACGATACCCTAAAAAAAGCTGGTGACGGTCTGGTGACGGTGTTTTGGGAGTATTTTAGAGAAAATATCCTTATATATCATGTGATTAGGTATTGCCGGTGGGGGGAGTCGAACCCCCACGAAGTTGCCTTCAACGGATTTTGAGTCCGTCGCGTCTGCCAATTCCACCACACCGGCCTACACACCATAGCTGACCGCCATTTGATTTATCTGCCAACCGCCACCTATAGTAACATTATTTTTAAATATATTTACATACCCGTATGATAAACATGCGTCATTAGTATTGTTCTGACATCGTATTGCTCTGACATCAAGTTCAAACCATTGCAAAAATAACAGCCACTGCCATAAATCTGTCATCAGAGCCGGCAGATTTATAAGTAGTGGAAAGAGATATGACAAGTCCCTGCCGCAGTGCATTAGTCCTGCCGCGCTATTCAAACCTTATGGCAAATATTCTTGACCTTATAAGTAGAAATCTAACCCGGACGATCTTACCGGCAAGCGCCGATAAATCCTCAGCCCCCTTCCACGAGACCGGTCGCCACATGGAGTCTCCCCTGACAGGGTCGCAGTCGTCAATGGAAAATCCTCTAAATGGCTGTATCTCGAATTTAGGTTTCAATTCGATTATCTCAATTCTTATTTCGCCCCCGGGATACGAAAAGGAATTCAACAAGAGGCGGCTCCCCTCAAATACGCACGGGTATGTATAGAACTCACCGCGAAGCGTGGACTCAACCGCCATAAAGCCGTCTTCTCTGATAATGGCCGCGTGGATTGCCGGCCGTTCAGAGACGTATTCATTGTGCGCCCTGCGTGAGAAAAACACAGGAAACGCCCACTTCCCCTCTCCATATGGGACGATGCCTACCCCGGCGTATGTCGTCACCTTCTCATACGATGAGTTCTCGGCAAGAATGGGCGTTGGTTTTGGCATCGACCAGTGGTGGGCGTCGCTGCTTACGGCAAGGTGCAGGGTCACGGTGTCAGTGTTTCTGTGGTAGAGCGCTGGGAGCATTATATGGGCAGAGTCTGCCCCGGGCCAAAGGTGGTAGGCGTTTGTGTATATATCCATGGACGGCTCCCATGACGGCTCCGGCGTGAGTACCGGCGTAGGGGTGGGGAATTTTTTAAACGTGTCCGACTCTGTCCTTCCAACGACACGGCGTCCGCCAAAACCCGCCGCCGTCTGCGGCGTCCATTGGCGCACGTACATGACGTATTTCTTTAGGCGTTCATCATAGAGGGCAACGGACTGCGTATCGCTTGAGAATTTCCCCACGGCCGACGCCATGGCCTTCCAGTGAATGCCATCAGGGGACACCGCCCCGTAGAGCCAGTTCATGAGACCGGCATCTTTTTTTGCCGGCCCAAGATAGACCATTTTATAGCGTTTGTCAGGTGACGCCGACCGGTCATAAAAAACCGTCGCGCCGTGGGCGCCCATGTCGCCGCCCTTGTCTTTAGTGCCTGCCCCGTAGACTATATTGTTGTGCCGTGAGCCTCTGTATGTTATAAGTCCCAGGTCAGGGCGGTGCCAGTCTTTGAAATCGCGGGACTCGGCGTAGCAGATTTTGTCGTTTTCCTGCCCGTCCTTGTCGAAATCATATGTTACGTACCAGAGGCGGTAGAGGCCGTCTTCATACCGGAGGGTGCTGTAGGCTCCGATGTATCCAAGCGGGTCATGCTCCACGATGGGACGGCTGAGAATCTCAGGTTGCCCCACGGTAAGAGAAACCCCATAGGGGCTGAACCACGGGCGCGTGCCGTATGCGTCCTGGTAGTATTTCCAAAACGGCATCCCGTATCCTGCCTCAATAAACTGCCAGTCTGTGAAGACATGCTTAGACCCTTTGAGAAATTTTATAGGTATGCGATGGATTTCAGAGGGGCTCATATCCCTTGCTGCTGCCCTGTGCCGTTAATTTTATATAAATTTCCTGTTGATATATCCCGTCCATATGGTATACTATATAACAATAAGCGATATAATATAAAGGGAATAAACTATTAAGAAAAGCACCCTAAGGAGTACCCCGATGTGTGAGGAGCTATGAGCCAAAAAGACTATGAATCAAACTTAGAGACGGCAATCTCGTACCTTAAGATGCAAAATGGGATAGACGCCAGACTGTCAATAAAAAAGGCCATCTCCCAGGTACCAGAGGAAGACAAGAGAGAGGACAACAGCTCTTACCTGAAGATACTCTCGATGTGCGCCCGATTTACCATTGAGGATGGGGATGTCTCACGGGCGGCCTATTATATCAGGCAGGGCATTAAATTAAAGAGATTCCATGTAGATTTGCTCTTTCTTGACATCCTTCTGTCAAAGGCAACCCACCGCTATGGCGATATGCTGACATCTATCCTGAGCTATCTGATAGCTATTGACCTGCCCGACAGAGAAATATATGGGTATGATTTTTTAAATTCGGAGGCCCTGAAAGAGGTTTACGACGTGTATCTGCCTCTTGCCTATTCAAACACGCAAAACCACACACCGGTAATGGATATAATTCGGGACACATCCGAAAAAATAAGAAAGATAACCACCGGCGTATACCTTGATAAGGCCTACGATATTATGCGTGCCATAGACCTGAAGTCCAACTAATGGCAAAAGTCCTCATCCCCGTAGGAGAGAACGAGCTAAAAGGGACAAACGGCAGGCTTCTCTATATGGCCCGTGCCATGGCCATGAAGGGAATTCAGGTCGATGTGCTGACCTACAGCCGCTCGGTATACGATTTCTCTGTCGAACTGCATAAGGGCTACCCGGCAGTCAGGACTAACGTGATTTCCCCTAACCCCATACACATTGACCACATAGCCTCACTCGTGAACACGTTTATCAAGCTTACATACGATATGTACATCCCCGGAACCGACATGAAACTCTATAAGGTGACGGCCTTCGACGATTTCAGAGGCCACGTGGCCACATTTACCTATCCTGGGATAGACTTAACCTCGTATACGGCCGTGATGCTGCCGATTCCCTCGACTGAGATACCACCCCTTCCGGACTGCGACATCTTCTACTCTACAATGTGTTTTTACGCGAAGGAACAGGGCGTGCCTATCGCCGGCATTCAGATGTTTCCGGCCATTCAGACGCCGCCGATTTTTCTTCGGACGGTCGATTACATCATAATAAAATACGAATGGGAGAAGGAGTATTTAAAGGAATACGGTTTTGACCTGTTGCGGGCCTTCATTTTAGACTACGAGCAGGAGGCATATTTTATTGATACAATAGAAGACAAGTACATGGACTCACTGCTCAATCCTAGTATCTATCTGCCAAAGGAGGAGCTTGTCATCCTGCTTATAAACCATCCGAGGCTGCGATTTTGCGTCAAAGAGGCCCTTGAGACGATAAACGAACTGGAAATCTCCAAGACAGTGTTCTTTATGAAGAGGAAATTCGTCATCAGGGAGCTTTCCGAGGACGATATAATAAACGATTTCTTTATGAATGATATAAAGAAGATCAAGGGCAGGTCATTTATCATGGAGCCGGACTCAAAAGGTGACCTGATAATGCTCTGCGATGTTATCATATCGCCGGCCTATCTGACGACATTGGGTTTTGCCTCGGATTACGGCAAACTCTCAATAGTGTATAATCCGATATACGAAAAGAAGGATTTTCAACGCGACGTAGCCTTTGTCAATAACAAGGAATCGCTAAAGACAGCCCTCAATGAATGCTATAAGAAGAAACAGGCGAAGCTGTCTTTTGCCGACATAGTGAAAGGCATAGTCCATGATCAGAAAAAAAAGGCCCCCGCAAGCCCCCGAAAGTAACATAAATTATTATAATGTGTGGATTTATTAAAGTATTTTCATATTAAGCCGATAGAATGTTAGGATAGCGGTAGAAGTTGAGAGAATGATAGATAAGAGCGGCCGGGAAGCCGGGATGGCCGAAAAGGAGGTTGAGCGGTAGGGTATTGGTAGTATAGGCGGCATTAGCTGCAAGGAATTTGGCAAAATAAATTGTAAAATAACGGGAGGTATCCGTGGCATTTGTACTTAACACAAATATGATGTCGGTAAATGCGCAGAGAAATCTTCTGACGGCTCAGCAGCCCATGCAGCAGGCCACACAGAGGTTGTCCACCGGCATAAGGATCAACTCCGCTGCTGACGACGCGGCTGGTCTTTCCATAGCTACAAGGATGACTTCCCAGTCAAGGGGTCTTAATGTTGCGATAAGAAACGCCAACGATGGTTTGTCTATGGTGCAGACGGCCGAAGGCGCGATGAGCCAGATATCGAGTGACTTGCAGAGAATGAGAGAGCTGTCCGTGCAGGCAACAAGCGGGCAGTACGGCGCGAGCGACACTGGCTCTATGCAGTTGGAGATAAACACCCTGGTTGAGGATGTTGGTAGGGTAGCCTCACAGACGGCATTCAATAACAAGCAGCTCCTTGCCGGCAATTTCCAAACGAGATTGGACGTTAGCTATAATGCCAGCAACGCCTCTATTGACGTCAATGTAGGTTCAATGAATACCGATGTCCTGGGTGGGAAAATATTTACGTCAACCGGCAAGAACGGGGCGTATCTCACACTCAAAGACATCCACACGGCGACATCGTCAGGGGTGCGGGGCGTTGGGGACGGCTCGTGGGTATCCGGCGCAGGGGCGCCTTCCGCATACAGCTACACTTCAAACGCAGCTATTACATATACCGGAGCCGCGTCGATGCTGGTAAATGACCCTGCCGGCCCAGGCGCTTACTCTTCGCGGGCCTCAAACGCCATAGCGATAATAGACGGGGCATTGGCCGCCGTTACAAGCGCGAAGTCTTTGATGGGTGCGAAGGCGAGCCAATTTAACGCCGTCATATCAAACATTTCCAATGTGGTGGAGACGACGACGGCCGCTCAATCGAGAATTGTGGACGCCGACTTCGCGGCGGAGACGGCAGACATGACAAAGTCCGCGATATTACAGCAGGCCGGCATTTCGGTGCTTTCTCAGGCAAACACCACGCCGCAAAACGTGCTTGCACTGTTAAAATAAATGGACTATTAAAGTTTTTAAGCAGAAATCCGATAAGTATATTAACTCGGATAGAGTTAAGGAGCGGTAAAAGGGATAAGCAGCCCCAATAAAGGGGTAAGGGAGTACGGGTCGCACGAGTGAAAGATAGCGGGAAGCTATTTTAGACTAAAATTAGTAACATTACATGGAGGTAGAAGACATGGGTATGACTATCAACACAAACATGCTGTCGGTCGACGCGCAGAGGAATCTTAATGCCACACAGACACCATTAGCACAGGCAATGCAGAGGTTGTCATCCGGCCTGAGAATCAATACCTCGGCAGATGACGCCGCGGGTCTGGCTATTGCAACAAGAATGGATTCGCAGACAAGGGGTCTTAACGTTGCGATAAACAACGCCAACGACGGTTTGTCTATGGCTCAGACGGCCGGAGGCTCGATGACCCAGATAACGAGCAACCTGCAGAGGATGAGAGAGCTGTCCGTGCAGGCAACAAGCGGGCAGTACGGCGCCAGTGACATAGGGTCAATGCAGATGGAAATAAACTCGCTCGTCGAGGATGTTGCACGGATTTCCACGCAGACGACGTTTAACAATAAGCCTCTCCTTGACGGCACTTACGCGGCAAGATTGGCGGTCGGTTATAATGCCAGCGACGCACAGATTCATATCAGCATAGCTTCGATGAATACAGACGCGTTAGGCGGGAACACCTTTTCGGCAACCGGTAAAAACGGAGCGATCCTCCATCTCATGGACATGCACACGGCCTCAACGGTCGGGGTGTCCGGCGTGGGAGACGGTTCGTGGCTGTCAGGAGCAGGGGCGCCCAGGGCATATAGCTTCACTACACAAACGACTATTACATATTCTGGAAAGGCATCGTTGCTGGTAAACAGCGCAACCGGATTGACTTCACAGGCCTCAAACGCCATAGCGATTATAGACGGGGCATTGAGCCAGGTCGCAGCGGCTAACTCTTCTATGGGTGCTAAGGCCAATGAGTTTAACGCTGCTATCTCTAATCTTTCGAATGAAGTAGAGACTACTACGGCCGCCCGTTCAAGAATTATGGACGCCAACTTCGCGTCAGAGACAGCAAACCTGACAAAATATATGATAATACAGCAAGCGGGTATATCGGTATTGTCTCAGGCAAACACTCAACCACAGAATGTGCTTGCCCTGCTGAAATAGTTGGACAAGATAGTTGAAGGGGAGGCTGGTTTGCCTCCCCATATACTTTTCTAAAGTTGCCTGACGGCTAGGACAATGCGGGCGATATAGAGGAGTGCTTCAAAGGAGGAAGTTATGGATGTTAACCTGAATTCGATGGGTGCATATATAAGCAGTACGGCGTTGCCGCCAAATGGCGGAAACCAGGCCGACACTGCGCATACTGGCGGACCACAGTCAGAGATCAAGACCTCTGTCAGCGCCATATCGCAGCAAGCGGCCGTCGATCCCAATCAGCAAGGAAATGCCGGCAATAAGGGCGGTAATAATGCCTCTGAAAAGCCGATGACTGAGGGAAAGGCATATTTTGACGTTGACGATGATAAAAACGTGGTAATAAAAGTAACCGATTCTTCTGGTAAGGTAGTTCAGCAGATACCTGCCGCGGATTATTTGCAGACAATAAAGGTTCTTGACGAGAATGCAAAGAACCTTTTACAATCAAGCAGCGGGAATAACCTTTACCACAAGGAGGCCTGACATGGCTGATGCGACGGGTTCGACAGGTGCGGCTACAACGGGTGTGACGGCTCCATGGACACCCAGTACGCCGCCTGTGGCGCTTTCTACGGGTGTTGCGTCAGGGCTTAATACCACCGCTATAATCAATGCGAGTATGCAGGTGGATGTGCAGCCATACAACAACCTTGCGACAAAGGCGGCCAGTTACCAGAGCGAAATAAGCGCCTATGGCCAGATTTCCTCAAGTCTGTCCACGCTTAAAACAGCCGTAGCCGGGCTTACGTCAGC
The DNA here is from genome assembly GCA_015233485.1 of Nitrospirota bacterium. Taxonomy (GTDB): domain Bacteria; phylum Nitrospirota; class Thermodesulfovibrionia; order Thermodesulfovibrionales; family Magnetobacteriaceae; genus Magnetominusculus. The sequence continues at coordinate 16,538 of JADFXO010000019.1, read as the reverse complement.
AAATGTCAGCACATTTAACGTCACGTCGTCGAATCAAACTGTCCTTACAGCCACAGCCTCTGCCAAGGCCTCCCCAGGCAGCTACTCGATAAAGGTAAACCGGCTGGCCCAGAACGAAGAGGTTATTTCACAGTCGTATGCCTCCGACACCACCGTAGCGTTCTCAACCGGCACGCTCACCGTGGGTAACGGCGGGCACGCAACGACGATAAATATTGATCGTAGTAACAACACCCTCTCCGGCATAAGAGATGCTATAAACAGAAGCGCCACCGATGTTAGCGCATCGGTGATAAACGATGGCATCGGATATAGGCTCATCGTAAGCACTAAAAACGGTGGCGCAATAAACGGCCTGCAAATAACCGGCACGAGTACCGGTCCGGCAGGGCTGAACCTAAACGACCTTTCTTATGATTCAACAAACCCTGCTTCTGGCCCTACGACGCTTCTCCAGACAGGTTCAGACGCGTCGTTTACCGTTAACGGCCTATCAATAACGAGCCATACCAACACGCTGACAAATGTCCTTAAAGGTGTAACTATTAATTTGCAGAGCGCCACCTCGCCGTCGCCTGTAGTGTTGAACATAGGGCAGAATTCAGCCTCAAGTTCCACCGGCCTGAAAACGTTTGTGACCGCATATAATGATGTCCTGACCCAATTGAGCCAGGTGTCCGGGCAGGGGCAGCCGCTATACTCCGACACGACGGTACGTACGATTCAAAACGCCATAAGAACCATGACAACGACATATTTTAACGGCGCTACTTCCATTCTTGCTCAATTTGGGATAAATCATCTCAAAGATGGGACTCTGCAAATCGATACCGCGGCGATGGACAAGGCCGTAAGCTATAATCAGCTTGGATTCAATAAACTCCTTGACGCCCTGTCCTATCAGTACAGCAGCTATGCGAGCAAGACCCCTTCGGCGTACGGGATGCTCGGCAATCTCATTAGCTCCACGATAGCAAATGTGACCACTACCCTGCAAAGCAATATCTCTACTATTCAGACGCAAGAGTCGGGCATGTCAGAGCAGCTTAACAATGAATATTCGATGTATCAGCAGAAATATGCCCAACTTGAGGCCACAATTTCGCAATTAAGGAGTCAAAGCGGTAGTCTGACTTCTACTTCAAGCAGCAGTTCCAGTACCACGAGTAGCACAAATGCGATTCCAACTTTAAATACAACGGCATAACAGGAGGGTAGTAGTGACAAACCCGGCATACGCAAAGAGTGCTTATATAAGCACGGACATAAATAATTTGTCTCCGCTTGATCTCGTGATAAAACTATACGACGGGGCAATAGGGTTTTTATCGAAGGCGATTTTTAGCATAGAGAAGAAGAACAGGCCGATGAAAATCCAGTATCTCAACAGAGCCAGGGCCATTGTAGAGGAGCTGATGAGTTCCCTTGATATGGAAATCGGCGGCGAAGTAGCCGTTAGTTTGCATGACCTCTATACCTATATGCTTCTTGAGCTTACAAGGATAAACGCCACCGAATCAGTCGACAAGATATATCACATGCAGGAGCTTCTAAGGACATTGAAAAGCGCGTGGGTGGAGGTTAAATCAATAGTGCCTCAGTCGCCGGCCACACTGCGCCAGCATATGAGTGTCCACTAATAGCCGCTGGAGAAATAGTACCTCTTGGCCGTTTGCCGGTTTGGTCGCGTGTTGCGTTCTGGATTCCTGCGAAAGCAGGAATGACAGACAGGGCTGCACAGATGACAGAAAAGACAGGACAGGACAACCCCTAGGCCTGTCATTCCTGCGAAAGCAGGAATCCAGAACATGACACTCTAATCCAGATGATACTCCGCCAGCGCTAACTTCACAGGCATTTTAATGAATACTGCCCAAGATTGCCTATCCCGAAATCGCCTATATTGAGCTTATTATCTCACCGGCAATGCCGTTAAGCGGTGTGATTTTGTCAGCAATGCCTGCATCGACCACGGCCTTCGGCATCCCATACACCACGCATGTGTCCTCGTTCTGGGCTATCGTCTTTCCACCGGAGTCCCGTATTGCCTTCATTCCCTTAAGGCCGTCGTTGCCCATTCCAGTTAGAATAACACCGAGACACGCCCCCGGGTTTGCCGCCGCCACAGACAGCATCATCACATCCACTGAGGGTTTATATATATATTCGGCGTTCTCGGCGATGTTTATTATCCTGTCTGTGCCCTTTCTTATCAGGCTCATGTGTCCAGAGCCGGGGGCTATGTAGACTATGCCGTTTTCTATCCTCTCGCCTTGTGTGGCCTCTTTTACCTGCATCTGGCTTAGTTGGTTCAGACGTTGTGCAAACGGGCCGGTAAATGTCGCCGGCATATGCTGCGAGATTACAATGGGCACGGGGAAATTCTTCGGCAGCAAGGGTACCACTGTCTGAAGCGCCTTCGGGCCGCCGGTTGACGTCCCTATCGCCACAATCGCCATCTTCTTTGACGACATAAATTTCACGGCCTTTGTATGGTTTACAGGCGGTAAAGGCGGTGAATGATGTACCGCTTCGTCAGCCGGGCGCCTCGTTCGCTGCGCCTTGCTGCCGCTGATTTGTTTTAACTTATCTATCAGTATCAGTCTTATATTCATTATGTTTATTGATAGATCAGAGAGATTCTTAGGAATAAAATCCACGGCGCCAAGCTCAAGCGCGCGAAGCGTCGTCGCAGCACCCTCTGTCGTGTACGAACTTAGCATTATTACCGGAACAGGGTACTTAGCCATTATCTGCTTCAGTGCCTCTAATCCATCCATTTTTGGCATTTCCACGTCCATCGTTACAATATCCGGCTTCAGCAATAAAACCTTCTCTACCGCCTCCACACCGTCGCACGCAACCCCGACTACCTGTAAATCATCGTCGGATGATATCATGCTCTTAAGCGCATTTCTCATAAATGCCGAATCGTCAACTATCAGTACCTTTATTCTATCCATAGTTCCTTTAATCTATGTACGCAGGTCACCGACGAACATCACAGCCGGGTCAAGGATTAATACCACTTTGCCGTCTCCGGTTATTGTTGCGCCGGCTATGCCTTCTGAGCTGTTAGAGAAACCTTCTATTGATTTTATCACGACCTCTTCCTGTCCGAATAGTTTATCGACCATCATTCCGAATTTCTTCTCTCCTATTAGTATAACCACGAGATACATCTTATGCCCGCCGTTTGACTGCCCCATCGGCAGAAAGAACTTGTTCGCCAGCCTGTGTACCGGCACTATCTCGTTTCTCAGGATTACCGTCTCCTGGCCCCTTATGGTCTTTATATTGGACTGGTCTATGCGCACGGTCTCTACGACAGAGGCCAGCGGCACGGCAAACACCTCTGTGCCCACGCCAACCATCAGCGCCTGTATTATTGCAAGCGTCAGCGGCAGCCTCAGTAGAAACTTCGTTCCTTTCCCCTTTTCCGTCTCAATCGTAATCGTGCCGTTTAATTTCATTATATTTGTCTTTACAACATCCATTCCTACGCCGCGCCCCGATACGTCTGATACCACCTTTGCCGTTGAAAATCCAGGCAGAAATATATAATCAAGGATTTCCTTCGTCGACAGCCTCTCAAGCTCGTCCGGCGTTGAAAGGCCCTTTTCCACTATTTTTTCCTTCAACATCTCCACGTCTATTCCCTTGCCGTCGTCCTCTATGGAGAGCACTATGTTATTGCCCTCCTGATAGGCCGACAACAGTACTGTGCCGCCTCTTGGTTTGCCGGCCGCCGCTCTTACATCGGGCATCTCTACCCCGTGGTCAACGGAGTTTCTGACTAAATGCACCAGCGGGTCGCCGATTTCCTCTATTATCGATTTGTCGAGTTCCGTGTCCTCGCCAGAGAGGGCCAGCTCGACATCCTTCTTCATAGAGCGGGCAAGGTCTCGTACCATGCGCGGGAATTTATTAAAAACCTTCCTGACAGCCTGCATCCTTGTCTTCATCACCGCCAGCTGAAGGTCTGTTGTTATTAAATTTATAAATGCCGTCAGCTCGGCAAGCGGGGCGACATCCGTGTTGTCGGTATATTTTAATTCGAGGTTAGAGACGACTTTCATCAGCCTGTTTCTGGCAAGGACAAGCTCTCCAACCAGATTCAACACATTGTCCAGCCTCTCTACGTCCACCCTGATGGTCTGTTCTGCCTGCTGAGGAGGTTTATCTTTTTCGGGCTGTGTTTGTTTTGATAGCGCCTTTTTGACTTCGTCTTTTGATACCTTCTCCGTTGCCGCCAATATATCGCCGACCTTAGGTACTTCGCCCGTGTCGACGGATTCTTTAATCATGTTCTGAATCTTCAGGGCGTCGTCAACCTCTTCCGTTGTGACTGACCCCCCTTCGACGAGAATTTCGCCAACCGGCCGGAGCAACTGGTCACTTTGTGCCTCCATAAGGGCGTCAAGTTCTTCAATCGTGGGGCCGCTGCCGCCGGATGATGCGGTGTCTTCGGCAGGTGCTGCCGGTATTTCCGCCTGTTGGATGGTCTGCGGGGGTGGCGCTGCCGCAGGCGCCCCCGCCTGGTCATAAACGCCCTGAAGCAACGCCAGTATCCCTGTGAGGTCCTCTTCGATGCCGTCTTTGGCCTTTATGTGCTCAAGCAACACCTTTACCATGTCTATGGACTCCAGTATGACGTCCATTACACCAGGGGTTAATGGGATATCGCCGTCTTTTATTTTTTTCAATACACTTTCGGTTAAATGAGTAAGCTGCACCATTTGGTTAAACCCTAAAAATCCCGATGCGCCTTTTATTGTATGTACGGAGCGAAATATGCCGTTTACCAGTTCCTGGTTATCCTTGTCGTTTTCCAACTCCACAAATTTCTGGCTGAGGTCATCTACTATTTCTGTAGTCTCAATCAGAAAGTCGTTTATTATTTCATCCATTTCATCGGACATAAATCCCTCCTTTTGGCAATCGTTCTGTCAATGGGCTAAAATCCAAATTCGGCCAGCATGGCGTCCACATCTTCCTGTGCGGCATATACCATCTCTTGCGGTACTGCCGTTTCTGTTTTATCTGTCCCGCTCTGGGTCTCGGGTTTCACGCCGAACATCAGTATGAGCTTTACAAGCTGGCTCTCAAGTTCTCTGACAAGCGTTATAACCTTCCTAAGTATCTGCCCTGTCACGTCCTGAAACTCCTGGGCCAGCATGATTTCCATGAAGTCGTTATTTATTTCATTTATTTCAAGCCTCAGAAAATCGAACGTGTCTTTTTCGGCTCCGGGGACACTCGCCCCAAACTCTGCCTCCAGCATGTCGAGCCTCTGCTGTATGCCGGCCAATTTGGCCTGATTTTTCTCCGCTATTGTTATCGTATTTGACGCGGCTTCCTCTGTTTTTGCTATGACCCATTCGAGTTTGTCCTGAGCCGCGGGGGCGTCGGACATCACCTCATCCGCTGTAACCCTGAGGCCGTCGTCCAATAACCTTTTAAACTCATTTAGCGAGTCGTGAAGTTTGCGCGTCATCTTGCCGATGCCCGAGAACATCTCTCTGTCTCCAAAGCGCGACAGGACATCAATCGCCTTTTCGGCCTCTTCGACGTTGGCCGAGGCGAAGGCCCCCAGCAGCCTCTGAACCTCATCCATTATCTTTTCAACCGCGCTATTGCCGATCCCCTTGCCTGCGACGGTTTTCACTAATGACTCCCTTACCTCTTTTACAAAGAACTCCCCTCCGATTGTCATCACCCTTTTTGTGATTATCGTGGTGCCGTCTTCGGCCTCTTCGCTGCCTACTATATCATCCTCCAGCAAAGAGTTGTCCTCTAAAACCAGAAGTTTCGGGAAATCAAGGATTATTACCATCTTTCCACCGTTTATTTTGGCGATACCGCTTACACAGCAGCCGTCTTTTCCGCTTACGTACGCGATGTCCGTTTTAATCATATCCTTTTCTATTGTCATAACGCCCGTTATCGCGCCAACCTCTATTCCAAAGGTTATCCTGCCAAGATTCACGACGATGATATTGCCATTTTCGGTAACGTCTTCGCAGTTAAGGCCCAACCTGTGCCTAAGGTTTAACACTGAGATAGTCTTTCCCCTTAGATTTATTATTCCCGACACACTATCTGGTGTCTGCGGCAGCCTGGTAGCCTGTGAGGGCTTCATTATCTCCTGCACCTTTATTATCGGGATTACGTACTCTTCCTTTCCCAGATTGAACCCTATGTACTGGCCCATCTCTTATGCCTCCGTTTGCAGGCTATTTATTAAATATCTTATCCAGCTTTTGTTTTAGCACGTCCGATGTGAATGGTTTCATCACATAGTTATTTACACCTGACTTGATGGCCTCTATAACCTGCTCCTTTTCGGCCTCGGCCGTTACCATAAGCACGGGCATAGCCTTTAGTTTCGCGTCAGCCCTCACCATTTTTAACAGCTCAAGCCCTGTACAGTTTGGCATATTCCAGTCAGTGATAAGGAAGTCGAATTTTCCCGCCTGAAGTTTCTTGAATGCCTGCTCGCCATCCTCGGCCTCTTCAACGTCATTCAGGCCCAGCTGCTTGAGGATGTTCTTTATTATCCTTCTCATTGTTGCAAAATCGTCCACTACCAGTATCTTCATTGCGGTGTTGTACGCCATACTATTTGTCCTCCTATTGTTGTTTTATGATTATCATCTCTTTTATCATCTTGCTAACCGAGTCGGCTGACACGGGTTTGACCATGTATGCGTTTATGCCGGCGTCGCTGGCTTTTTTCCTTTCTGCATCGTCGGTTTCCGTAGTTAACATCAATACCGGTATCGACTGAAACGCCGGGTCGTTTTTCAATGTCTTTGTCAACTCTATCCCATCCATATATGGCATATTTAAATCCGTCAGGATCAAGTCAACCTCGTTCGACGCCAATTTTTCTATCGCGTCGAGACCGTTTTCCGCGAACACCGGCACATGGCCTTTTCCCTTCAGATACAGGCCCAGTATCTTTCTGGTCGTTTTATCGTCATCCACAATCATGATTCTCATAATGTTTCCAGCGCTCCTGTGATGCTTCACTAATCATGCTATCAGGCTTTCTGATACACTACCGTTTTGTCGACTACCGCCGGCTTTAACAACCTCGTTATGTCGTGAAGGCTCTCCGCCATGCCTATAAACAGGCAGCCTCCCGGCCTCAGCGCCTCATAAAGGTTCTCTACCACCTTTATCTTTGCCTTCTTATCGAAGTATATTAACACGTTTCTACAAAATATAGCGTCTATATCTCTTACGGCCTTTATCCTTTTTTCGTCCAACAGATTGATTTGCGCAAATTTTACTTTTGACTTGATAGTTTGAGAAAGCAAATGGTTAGAGTTGCCGTTGAGCCTGAAATATTTCTTTAAATAAACATCCGGCACGTTTCTCATGGCGTATTGCCCGTATGAGGCACACTGCGCCTTTTGCAGCACGGAGTCGCTTATGTCAGAGGCCATTATATCAAACCTTACGCTGCTTGTCTGAGGGTTTTCCATCAACATCATGGCCAGTGTGTATGGCTCCTCTCCGGTTGAACTGGCCGCGCACCATATTTTTAAGGCCGGTGGTTTGCGCCTGGCGATTAACTTTGGTGCCTCGCCGCGTACAAATACCTCAAGCTGTTTTACTTCTCTGAAGAAGAATGTCTCGTTTGTTGTTATCTTATCGAAAAGCACCTTCATCTCTTCTTTGTCGTTGTTAAACTTCAACAGATATAAATAGTCGTCGTAACTGCCCAGATTCTTTTCCTCAAGCCTCTTGCTCAGTCTGTTTTCTATGAAATATTTTTTAGCGTCAGGGATAAATATCCCGCTCTTTTCATAGATAAAATCTCTGAATTTCTTAAAAGTCTCATCCTTTAGCACTGTCATAAGCTACGAATGGCCTCCTCTATCCTTGCCCTTACATATTCGTCGGGATGGTTGCGTAATTCGGCTAATCTCTCATATGCCTCATGGCCTCCGATTTGTATTATGGCGTCTATTGCCACCATAATTACTATAAGCTCTTCGTCTTTCAGCATAGCGTATAATTTGTCCATTTGCTCGTAGCCACCTAGTGCCGCAACAGCCTTTATCGTGTGAACTCTAACCCATACGTCCAGGTCGTTTAATGCGTGCAACATCGCCGCGGAGAACTCACCCCTTTTTGCGAGGCTTACTATGGCCGTCCTTCTTATCTCGGGGTTCGGGTCGTTGAGGTCCGTCTCCAGCCTTGCCGCAACTGCGCGTGAAATGTCCTCATCAGGCCGCAGCGACGACAGCCTCCTCATGGCCGCTATCCTCAGCTCTTCGTCATCATTTATCGCGAGCCTCAATAATACCTCCTCGTCAGAGGCGTACCTGGCTATATATCTCTTCAGTTTCTTCGGATAAAAGTCTACGCTCTTCAGGAATTTGCTTGAGTCCATCCCTATAAGGGCCTTTACCGCCTCATCGACGACATCCTCGCACTTTTCAGTATCGAGCAGGTCTAATATCGGAAAAAAGGCCTTCTTGTTTCCCAATTTTCTGAGGGCATAGACCACATGCTTTTTCACATGGCAGTCCTCGTCCTCCAAGGCCTCTATAAGCGGGTCGACAGCGCTCTCGTCAGCTATCTCAACCAGCGCCTTTGCCGCCCCCCTCCGGATATCCCTGTATGAGCCGCGCAGCAGCGCTATGAGCCGCGCAGCCGCCTCTGTGCATTTAAATTTCCCAAGCAGCTCGACCAGCAGCGCCTCTCCGCGGTTTTTTAACCGTCCCCCGTCCAGTATTCTCATCCGCGTATCACAGTCGGCTGTTTCGATTAAGGCCTCTTCTATTTTTTTATAATACTCTTCGGTCTCAATGTTTGACGTATCCAGAGAACCGGCGGCATCAAGAAGTCCTTCAACCGCTTTGTTGTCGCGCAGCATCTTTAACCCTTCGACTGCCGCCATCTTATCTTTCCAATCGCCTGCTTTGAGCATCTCCATAAGCTCAGGCGCCAAATAGGCCATATCAGGGTCTATCCCTAAGCTGACAAGGCTCTTTAAGACCGCGGTTTTGAGCATGTCCGAAAGGCCGCCGCCTTCTTCTTTGTCCTGTGCTGTGCTTCGCTTAAGACATCCGATTATGGCCTCCTTTGAGTGTTCTGAAGGAATCTTCCCCAGTGTTTCTATCGCAGAAAACTGAAGCACACTTGTGCCGATTTTGCAGACATTGTCTATTGCCTTCACAGCGCCTGCGTTTCCAATCTCCCCAAGGGCCTCAAGGGCGGAAAACGCCACCCATTCCTCATCCTTCAGGGCCTCCTCTATCTGCGCGACCGCGCCTTCGGCCTTCAACAGCCCCAGCGCCCGGCACGCGGCCGCCCTCACGTTTGCGTTTGGGTCTTTTAGCGCCGGCAGGATTTTATCTGCCTCTGCCCCCACGGCAATATCGCCAAGCAGGTCGAGGGCAAATTTCCTCATATCATCATCCTTGTCATATAATAAATCATAGAGCAGGGGGACTGTGCTGGCCCCCAGGCCTTTCAGGAGCAGGAACGCCGCGTTTCTCTGTCCCGCATCTTTCCTAAGCACGGGGATAAGCATATAGGCGGCTGCCTCCCCCCCTATATGCAATATTGACTGCATGGCGGCGTCCACAACGGCAGGGCTGTCGTCCGACATCATCTTTATCAGCGGATACAGTGCCCTTTCGTTAGTCTGCCCAAGCATAGTAGCGGCATGCCGCCGCCTCGAAATATCGGGGTGCGATATATCAAGTATTAATTTATCGTATTTTTTTGCCCGTGCCATATGGTTAATTATTGCCGGTAATCAGTGCCGGTATCAACATCTTGCACTAATCCTCTTATTGTACAATTTTTTCATTGATAAATAACACCCATAAAGTTAATAACGTTAATAAAAGGCTGGATTCCTGCTTCCTCAGGAATGACAGAACCCATTCTATATTCCAACATCGCTGTTTAACTTCCCCTTTAGCCTCAGGAGGGCCTGGCTGTGAAGCTGGCACACCCTGCCTTCAGACAGGCTTAACACCTTGCCTATCTCCTTCATCGTAAGTTCATCCCAGTAGTAGAGCGAAAGCACCATTTTTTCCTTTTCGGGAAGTTTTGATATCAGCTCGGCAAGGATCGCCTTCTTAGACGCGTCCATGAGTTGCCTAAGCGGATCGCGAGTAGTGTCGTCAGGGATATTCTCTAATAAATTCATCTCATCGCCGCCGGCTGTCTTCGAGCCGAAATCCTCAAACCTGAGCGTGATAACAGCGTCGGCGTCTTTTAGTATCTTGAAGTAGTCGTCGAGGGACATATTCAGGCTCTTTGCCACCTCGTCGCCGTCAGGGGGCCTGCATAGTTCCTTCTCAAGTTTTACGCAGGCATCCCTCAGCTCGTTTACCTTCTCTTTCAGTGAACGCGAGGATGTGTCAAATGCCCTGATCTCATCCAGCATAGCGCCCTTGATTCTAAACTCCGCGTAGGTCTTTAGTTTTGCCCGCGCCGGCTCGTAGTTGTCAAGCGAGTCCAGAAGCCCGATAACCCCCACGCTTATTAAATCGTCAGAGGTCAACTGCGGGGGCAGCCTGTGAGACAGCCTGTACGCGGTATATTTTATAAAAGGAAGGAAATCCTTTATTACCTCTTCCTTTTTTTCGTCGGATATTGCGGATTTATATTTCTTCACATCCACGTTGGGTTATCCTTCGGATGCTGTAGAAAGCAGATTGCTGAAGAAAAATTGTATCGTGCCCTTAACAATAGGCTCCGCCCGGCCAAGTATTGTAACGGCCAAATCCATTATCTTCTTAGAGGCATTCGCGTTTGGGTAGGCGTCTATGAATGCCCTCTGGCTCCTTACGGACATGCGTACCGCCTCATCAAACGGGATAAAGCCCAGGTAATTTAATGAGATGTTGAGAAACTTGTCGGCCGCCGTTGAGAGCCGCTTAAAAACCTCTTTCGCCTCGGCGCCGCGCTTTACGGAATTTACCAGAACGCTGAATGCCTTCTCCTGATACCTGGTGTAGAGTACTTTTATGAGGGCATAGGCGTCGGTCATCGCCGTTGGCTCAGGCGAGGTGACTATGACTATCTCCTGTGCGGCTATACAGAAGAAGGCCACGTTGTCCGATATGCCCGCCGCCGTATCTATCAACAGAACATCTATGTCCTCATCAAAGGACTCAAATTCCTCCAGCAGCCGCAGCCTCTGGAATTCGTCCAGTACCGTCAGCTCCTGCACGCCCGAGGTGGCGGGCAGGATCATTATCCCGTGCGGGCCTCTTACGATTATCTCGCTGAGGGCCATCTCGCCGCTTATCACGTTTTGTATGTTGTACTCGGGCGCCAGCTGAAGCAGCACGTCTATGTTGCTCAGCCCAAGGTCGGCGTCAAAAATCAGCACATTTCTGCCCATTTTTCTCATGGCTATGGCCAGGTTTGCCACAATGTTGGTCTTGCCCACACCCCCTTTGCCGCTTGCCACGGCTATGGTCATTATGTGTTTCTTTTTTGTGCGCCCGTCATTTAACATCTATTGTAACACTCCTTCTTTAAGATGAGACCGGCGATGCCCTCAACCGCGGTAAAATCTATGTCGTCCGGGACCTTTTGTCCCGTCGTTACGTACGCCACCGGTTTACTGTACAGCATCAGGGTGTTGTAGAGCGCGCCGTATCTTACCGCCTCGTCCACTTTCGTAAAGCCGAGGTAGTTAACCGGTACGGTTCTGTAGTACCTGTATGCCTCGGCCATGAATTCGTCGTCGGTGTTGGCACTCATCAGCAGGTGCGTTTCCATCGGCACTTCTGTCTCGCATATATCGTTTATGCTGTCGAGGTACTCGTTGTCTTTGGGGTTTCTGCCCGTAGTGTCGATATAAATTATGTCTTTTGTCTCTGCGAATCTCAACAGAGATGTCTTCAGCTCGCCGGGGGTGGATGCCACGGCAAGCGGGATGCCCAATATCCTGGCGTATATGCGCACCTGTTCCACTGCCCCTATCCTGTATGTGTCAAAATTAATGATGGCCGTCTTTTTGCCCTCTTTTATGGAATGTGCGGCCAGTTTCGCCACAGTTGTAGTCTTTCCCACGCCGGTAGGGCCTATTACCATTACCGCCTTCATGTCGCTTTCACTTTTCTTTACCTTTATGTGGGACGTTATTATGGGCAGTATGTCTTGCACCTCTTTGGCCTTCTCACATAACAGTATAGCATATTCATCACGAATTGAGCGTTCCTTTAAATAACTAAGGAGCAGCTTCTTCTTTGGCGGCAGGGACATCTCAAAGCCCATGTTTTTCATATCCTCGATGGTCTCTCTGAGGTGTTCTATTTCTGTCGATATGTTTGACGCCATGGCGCTTATGACATTGGTAATGCCGCTATGCCCTGTGGAGTCGGTGTCATGGGCGTGGCCCTCTGCCCGAGAGGCAGCGCGCATTGGCGTTGTCCTTGTGGTGGGGGCAGGGGAATTGTCTGCCGCTGGTTTTTTGGAGATTGCAGGCGGGAGTTCCTGCGCCGTCTGCTCTTTTTTGAACAGTCCCGCTGCGAATGGCTTTGGCTGGGAAGAGGATTTTATAGATACTACGTCCGCGGCCTCGTCCTCTTCGGGAGTGTCGCTGTCGCTGCCTTTGTTAAACATCCTTATGCTGTTGTGGAGCCTCTCTGTGGCTTTGTTGAAAGGTTTTGACTTTTGCATGTCGTAGTCCACCGCGGCCGTAACCTCAACACCGCAGTCTCCTTCCTCTGTCGACAGGATTATCGCGTCGTCACTAAGTTCTTTCTTTACCATTACAAGCGCTTCTGCAAAACTCTTTGCCTGGAACTTTTTAATCTTCATACTTCACTACCCCCATTGTATAGAGTTTACCGGCAGCTGAAATCTCGGCGTTTGACAACACGATGACCGCCGGCAGGAATTTTTCCATTAATTTCTTTACATGTCTCCTGACCTGAACCGATGTCAGGACTATCGCCTGTACCCCTCTGTGGCTCTCGCTTTCTATCAACGCCTCCAATCCCTTGACCAGTTTAGTTACGGCGTTCGGGTTTATGGCCTCGCCGGTTTGGAGGCTCCTTAGCAGCATGTTTTCATACTTCTGGTCGAGTGTAAACACCGGTATTGAGCCGTCTGGCGTGGCATATTGCCTTGTTATGTGCCTGCTTAGCGCCTGTCTGGCGAACTCCGTCAGCAATTCGGCGTCCTTCACCTGCGTACCATAGTCTAAGATAGTCTCAAGTATGGCCATAACATCGTTAATAGGCACACGTTCTCTGAGCAGATTCTGCATCACGCGCTGCACGTTGCCCAGCGTGGTAATAGACATAAGCTCCTCCACTATCTTTGGATAGGTCTTTGACACGCTGTCAAGGATGTTCTGCACCTCGCTCCTTGATAGAAGCTCCCAGCAGTGCTTTCTTATCAGTTCCGTCAGATGTGTGGCGATAACTGTGGCATTGTCAACGACCATATAGCCTGCAAGCTGTGCCTCTTCCACCCTTGACTGTTCTATCCATAAGGCCGGCAGGCCGAAGGCGGGCTCCTTTGCCGGTATCCCGTCAATCTGGTGGGTATCCTCTCCTGCAACGGCAAGATAGTAGCCCATCATTATCTCGTATTTTGCCACCTCAATGCCCTTTAAAGAGAAGCTGTACTCATGTGGCCTAAGCTGCAGGTTGTCCCTGATATGCACAGGGGGGATGACAAACCCAATCTCCTTGGCAAGCTGTCTCCTCATTGATTTAATCTTGCTAAGCAGCTCTCCCTTTTGCTCTTCCACTATGGGGATAAGCCCGTAGCCGATCTCAAGCGTAAGAGGGTCTAACTCCGTAAAGGCGTCTATCTTTGGCTCCTCCGGCGGCGCCTCTGGCTGTACTTGTGCCGCGGCCTCTTTCTTGCCGGCCGTTGTAATCATGTAAGCGAGGCCGGAGGCGGCCGCCGAGATTATAAAAAACGGCAGATGCGGCAGCCCCGGCACCACAGCAAAGGCAAAGAGTATCCCTGAGGTCGTATAGAGCGCCTTGGGGTTTACTATCACCTGCTCGGAGATGTCCTTTCCTAAGTCGGATTCCTTGCCCGCGCGGCTGACTACAAGGCCGGCTGCCGTAGAGATCAGCAGCGCCGGAACCTGAGACACCAGTCCATCACCTACCGAGAGCACCGTGTAGGTCTTGAGGGCTTCAACAATGGGCATCCCCCTTTGCAGGACTCCTATGATTATGCCGCCAAAAATATTAATCGCCGTTATGATGAGCGCGGCTATGGCGTCGCCTCTTACAAACTTGCTTGCACCGTCCATCGCCCCGTAGAAGTCGGCCTCCTGGGAGATTGTCTCACGCCGCTTTCTTGCCCCCTTTTCGTCTATCAGGCCGGCGTTGAGGTCGGCGTCGATGGCCATCTGCTTGCCGGGCATGGCGTCCAAGGTAAACCTCGCCGCCACTTCGGCAATTCTTCCTGAACCCTTCGTTATAACCACGAAGTTCACGATGACAAGTATGAAGAATATTATCAATCCAACGGCATAGTTGCCGCCTATTACAAAATTTCCAAATGATTTGATAACCTGCCCTGCCGCATCCGTTCCCTCATGGCCGTTTATCAGTATCAACCGCGCGGTGGCGACATTCAGCGAAAGCCTGTACAGTGTGGTGATCAGAAGCATTGTTGGAAATACGGAGAAATCCAGAGGTTTTTGCACATATACGCTGATTATCAATGTCATCACGGATATGGATATGGACAAGGCCAAAAGCAGATCCAGAAGAATCGGAGGCAGAGGTATGATCATCACAACCAGTATGGCAACCACGCCGATGGAGACGAATATCTCCGCGCGCTCCCGTATCAGTTTTAAAATATTCATGTCCGCAATGTTAATAGCCATCTCTGCCATATTACACCTTACCCTTTAACTGATAGATATATGCCAGTATGCGCGCAACCGCCTTATAAAGCTCTTGCGGGACGTATTCGCCGATTTCAAACGCAAAAAGCGCGCGTGCCAGCGGCTTGTCCTCGTAGATGGGAATGCGGTTTTCGCGCGCTATCTTCCTTATCTTCTCGGCTATGTAGCCGGAGCCTTTTGCCGTTATCTTTGGAGCGGACATATTATCTCCCTTATAGAGGAGGGCTATGGCCAGATGTGTCGGGTTCGTTATTACCACTGTGGCCTTGGGAACCTCGGCCATCATACGCTTCCTTGCCTGTTCACGCTGGATGCTCCTGATTCTGGACTTTATCTTAGGGTCACCCTCTGTCTCCTTGTATTCCTCTTTTATTTCTTCCTTGGACATCCGTATGGATTTCTCAAACTGCCATCTCGCAAAGGCATAACTGAACACCGCTATGATAAAGAGGTAGAGCAAACCCCATACCATAGCGCTCATGACAAAACCATAGGTGCCCGAAACAATCTGAACAAGTTCTTTCGTCATCAAAAGCGGCCATCTGTAGATGTCCCTCTTTACTACGAAGTAAAATACGAGGCCGCCTCCAAGGAATTTCGCGAAACTCTTTACAAATTCTACCAGCACATCCGTAGAGAACAATTTGCCAATGCCGGACATAGGGTTAAGCCTCGATAGTTTAGGCTCGTAGGGTTTTAACATAAACCCCACCTGGAAGATTTCCGAGGCAACGGCGCACACCATGATTCCAAGGAAAAATGGCAGAAGCATCATAAAGGACTTCATCATCGCCACATTTATTGCCCGCAACGGGTCATGTCCGTATTGAAGTGACAGGAATTTAGCCGTAACATCTTTTATTTTAAACATAAAGTTAGCCCCGCCATAGTGAATAACAAGGAGCAGCCCGGCCATGCCGGCGGCCGTGGTAAGCTCCCTGCTCCGCGGTACCTGGCCTTTTTCTCTGGCCTTTTGCCGCCGGCGCGGTGTGGCTTGTTCTGTTCTTTCCTGCTGTTCTGCCATCAGGGTCTCGCCGTCAATAACGTTTCATACAAAACGCCTTTGAGTTCGTTAAACTGCCCTGCGATAACCCTGAGAAACACGGGCATCGTAAGCATCATAAGTATAAGGCCGACAAATAGAAATATGGGGAAACTAACGAACATGATGTTTATCTGGGGGGCTGCCTTATATAAAAGTCCAAGCAGGAGGTTGGCAACCACCATCCCCACCATCACAGGGGCGGCCAGCTTTAATGCCAGTATAAAGACCTTTGAACCGCCGGAAAAACTGTATATCATCAGTGGGTTCACCTTTATCTGGCCGGGAGGAAGCACCTCAAAACTCTTCACAACCGCGGTAATAAGGTCATGGTGTATATCCATTATGAAAAAAAGCAGCGTTACTAAGACACCCAGAAAACGCGATACCTCAGCCGACTGGCCAAATTCCGGGTCAAAAGACGTCGCAATAGATAGGGACATCCCGTTACTCATCAACTGCCCTGCCATATCCGCGGCGAAAAAGACCAGCCTCGCCGCTGCTCCAAGCGCCATGGCAAGCACTATCTCCTTAAATATGGTAAACACCAGCTCCTCTTTGCCGTCGAGGTGAAAATCCACAAGCGGGGTTATCAATACCGCAAGCGCTACCGAAAAGGCA
>JADFXO010000199.1 GCA_015233485.1 Nitrospirota bacterium | reverse complement strand
ATAATATATAAAGCTTATATATTTAGTCAACCTAAATATGGTATAATATGTATATCACTTATAGGAGTGTGCGCCATGAAAGATATTAAACTGCTAATGATGATAGACTAAAATCTATCGAAACGGATCGAACATTTTAGGATTGCCAGGTACAAAGACACTGGGAAGATACTGTCCAAGTCCGAAACCGTTCGCGTTCTTGTGGAACAGTCGCTTACGGTTAACGGTTTACCACGTCTTGAAGTTTAGGGTTGTATGAAAGTGGTGCTGTTAACTACATCGGTTAACTTCCTGCATCGCGGGGAATTTATCCTCAACTTCTTTACTCTGTTTACTATACGCTAAAATTTAAGATATTTTATGGTATTGACAAATACTGATAATATATTATATAATAAAATACGTATAGTATACTATATACCAAAAAGGAGGTGAATTAATATGCATGGTCTACCGTTTTTTCCATTATTTCTCGTGAGAGGTTCAGATAATCAACCTGACTTTACTCCACAAGCTGGTATAAAGAAAGTACAAGCTGAAATAAAAGAATCAATTAAAGCTCTTGATGCAAATGAAAAATCAGCGAGAGAATACGAGAAGTATCTTAAAAAGTATAGACAGGGTTAAAAGTTAAAGGTATTGTGTCGGTCCAGCTTTTCTAACACTTCCTGTTGATGTTAGACTGGCTTTACGAAAACCTTCACGACGACCATGTTCCCATGGATTTCCATGACCTGTACCAGCAGGAGATTTATCATGACCTTCACTGTGTAAATTAGGAATAAGTGGCATTTTTAGAATCCGGCTGCAGAAACACCTCCCTTTTGAAATAAGTTAGAAACATCCAAAAGCTGTTTATCTACTTCTTCCCTACGTTTCTCATGATCTGTTACTTTTTCGATCTCAGGGATGGTACTCCTACAAGCACTTATGCGTATATTCGAAAGTACTTGATCCGGTGATGATTCAAAAAACTCATCACTAGTTTTCAGATATTTTGTCATGCGTAATAATCTTTCAGGACTAGGACTCATTCCCATAACAACAGTAATAAATCTCAAAATATCACTATCTAAAGGTTCATCCAAAAAGCTCTTAAGACTTGAGTATGACTTTAATACTTGAAGCATTTGGGCAACACTACTTACAGGTATACTCGTATCTTTCATATTTTTTCTTGCTGCCATCTCAGAATTGACCAGCTGTGATAATTCTTTAGGAGATTTATTACTCGCAGCAAAACAAGGAAAAGATTCTTCTATTTCTTTCATCTTCTTAAAATAGGCATCCATCCCATCTGCTGGATCTGCAATATCATTCGTACCGGAAGTATCTTCTTCTGTATGTACCCCATCAATTTTTGTATTCATAGTGTCCTCCTATTTAATGTTGTATTTTACTTAACCTTAGACTTTTATGTCGGTAGCATTTCCTTTGAGTTTCGTTGTTCTTATTTTAAGTGCTCTTGTTTTGCTTCAGTTGGTATTGGCAAAACTCTAAGCAATCTCAATACCCGGCAAATAGAATGACGCGTCGTTAGGTTCATTGAAGACTCCCACAGTTCCGCCGGAATTGGCTCTCTTGTACTTCTCCCAGTTAATCTCCATTGCTTAAATCTTTCAACTACTTCACTTAAAGATGCTTCCGAACCCGCTTCAATTTCCACCGGTTACCTCCTAAAATATATGATAACCGATTCTATACCACTTCTTTTCTAAATCCCGACAGACACTTACCGAATGGACACTATTAATAACACCCCGCAATAAGCGGCGGGGTGTTATTATCTGACTAGTCTATTCTGTCCACAACAACAAAAGATCCAGAGTCAACATCATAGTCAATTTCTCCATCTTCATAAATACGTATTTGTCTATCGTTAGTCATTCTATGAGATGCCCACACATCTAAATATTCCTTCCCTTTCTCTTTTCCAAACTCATATTCTATACTCCAGCCCTCCTTAGAAATTTGGCCATCTTTTCTTAGTTTTACCCCCTTATCAGGTAGTTTTATTTTCCACATAGCAAATTCTTCAGCAAAGAGAAGCTTAATCATACCTAACTCGCCATTCGGCACTTTCGCGCCATCCTTCATTTCTGGGAACAGCTCGTCTAACCAGTCTTGTCTCTCCTTCGCAATCTCATCATCTAACCTCATTGATTCCAAAAGCCTATCTACTTCTTCCTTCAAATTAAAATCATCCGGCAATTCTTCATAACCACTAACTTCTTCATAAGTACCATTTTCTATTGGCCTAAAAATATAATAATTCCACGCTCTATAATCAGCCTCATCATCTATTGCCACAGCTGATCTATCCACAATATAAGCACATCCTGGTTCACACATAATTACCTTATCAATTTTTACAAGTCTCCATCCTGTTGAGTCATCAACCATAATGGTTTTGTCAACAATTTCAGCGTCTGTCATATATACTTACCTCCTTAAATTATTTATTGTAATTATTATAAACAATGTATGCGACAAGTTGTGTTATAACTACAATTCTATCTTGAAATAAATGCGTCAAATGCGACTGCTGTTAAAATATCAGGGTTTTACTTATTGTCTTTTGTAGAATATGTTTATTTAACATTTAAGTGGTGGTTTCTATTTCATGTTTCTGTTCTATGCTTGTCCAAATTAAGAATAGTTCAACAAGGGAGCTTTCTCCATGAGACCCAGCACATCCATTACAGCATAACCTTCAAGACTACCTCCATGAGCATTTAAAACTGCTCTTGATAGAAGGTTGTTCAAATGTTCAAGTCCGTCTTCACCGTTGGCTACGTTTCTCAGACTATCTTTCATACGTTCATACTGTAAAATCATAACATCTGAGATAGGATTTACTCCTACAACTCGGTTACCTTCCTTACCAACTACAACCATATCAGTTTTTGCTGATAGTTCTCTTATATTAGCAGTTTCGCTATCTTTTACTTGCTTAGATGTACATATTTGAGCATTATTTATTGCATTTACCCAGTAGCTTTCGGGCATTGTTTCTGAAAGCTCCTCGATAACACCTTGTTTTAGTGGATTATCTGGAAGAGCTCTTGCAATTATTTTTTGAACCATATTATCATCATTAGGATTGTTTAGAAGACCTTTGACTTTATTAACAATTGTTCCTACAGATTTAACAAGTGTACTTATTGAACCAGATATAACTTTTTGATTTGCAGGTTTATCAGTTTCGTCCGAAGGAGTCTCAACTTGTTCTCCTGCTTGCATTTTGAGTAACGTATTTACAAACATCTTAGATTCTTTCATAATGGTTGCAACGTTCTTTTCATAATCAAGTGAAGTATTAATTCTTGCAGGAGTAAAAACACCATTTTGAAATTCATTCATACTTCCTTCTAAAACCTTACCTAAGTCATCCCGTTCTTTATTTGATAAGTCTTTACCTGTAGATTCAGTATAATATGCATCAATTGCTTTGTGTAAATTAGAAGTAGAGGTCTCACCTACACTCTGATGATATTCTCCTGATAGGGCATCTTGTACCTCAGGATTTGTATACCACTTTTCGAATGCAGGGAATGTACCAGCTTCACCACCTATTTTTTTCAAGATGGGTGATATAGCAGAATGAAACCCCTCAGTTGCTTTCTCTGCAGAATCCATCATACTTTTTCTTCCACGTTCATCAGCCGTAGAATATATTGCACCGTGCAGTAATCTTGAATCTCGTTCTTGATCTTCTTTACTAACACCTGTACCTGCACTCAACGGATTAGCTTTATATGCTGAAAAGAGTAAAGCTGTTGCCAACCTGCCACTAGCTATTGGAACATCATATTTGTTGAGCGCTGATAGAATAGCTTCATTTCTAAGTAATGAACCAACATGGAAGGAGATACCTAACCTAATCAATAATGACTCATTTGCCAAATAGCTTGCCATATTGCTAAGTGATAACGCATCAGTCCTACCAGTTATCGTTTCGTCCCCTACGGGATTCCCAGGTTCAAAACCTGAGTATATAGCCCAGTACATTGCCTTACTTCTTTCTGTTTCAATATCAAAATAGAATTTCCATGGGTCATCAGCTGTAGAAAAGATAGATACATGCTGTTTCAACGGCTTGTATTCTCCTTTACCTATCGGCTCACCCATTGATGTCTGATTTTTAAATCTAGTATCAACTACAAATCTTGGATTGAGTTGTTGCGAAGATACTTTATGCGAGCCGAGATGTCTCTTTACCGCATCTATGAAATTATCAACATACTTGTCTATATCTACCGCAGAGTTCTTGGGATTCTTAGTGTCAAGAAGTCCTGATACTTTCAGTACACCTCCAATTTGACCTTTCTCTATCAAATTCTTTACATTATTATGAAGTGTTTCTTCAGAAGTGGTGTTTTGAAGATCAAATGAAATGTTGTTATACAATTGCTGAAGTGCTAGCTGCGTCCTTTGCAAATTGACAGTCTTTCCTGTACAAGTCTCACTAAATATCTGTGTCATAGTTCTTGTCCAGTTTATGGCGTGTTCCACAAGTGAACTAGGTGCAGTTATTACCTTAAGTGCAAAAAAAGTTTGCAGAGGAAGAGCTTCTGTAGCCAATTTATTTAGTAGTTCTCTGTCTTTAGGATGTATGTTCGTCTCTGATATAACTCCAGTATCTGCTCCAACCATTTGCTTACCACGTTGTTGTTTGATCATCTGCAGAAATGTACCTGGAGCTCTAATGGTGCGTCCTATAGCATCTGTGTAGGCCAAACTCCCAACATCTTGTTCAGGATCGTTTAGAATCTCTGCATCCGGTTCCGAAACATATCTTGTATATTCTGCGTCTGGTGGTCGAACAGTAGAGTTACTTGTTGCATCATCATTTTTTTTTGCCATTTGTGTTCTTCCTCCTTTTTAGATAATAAAATTTTAATTTATTGTTTCTCAAGCTCTCCTCTTACTTCCATTAACAGTCTTCCCAACATATTACTACCTCTACCCGTTTTTAGCGAGATTCCCCAAAAAGTATCATTCCAGGTATTCCCCTCCTCTAAAATTGCATTTCCAGTAGATAAAAGCATGGATCTGAGCGGCTCCTGTGAAAATTTTATTATTAGTAATTCTTTCATTATTATGATACGAGCTGTATTCCAATCTGATCTCAGTAAAACTTTACGGCCTAACTTTTTCGCACTACCTGCCTTTACAGTAGTAAATTCAACTCTCTTCGTATTATCAAGCACCTTTGCAGCTTGAAACGCATTCTCTACTGATGGATAAATAAGCCCTTCATAAGCTATCTCAGATGCATAAAAATTCGATAAAAAGGAATACTCACCTCTAAACTGTTTTACTCTTTCTTCTGCCATATAGCCTCCTTATATCGGTATTTATATATAGTGTAGCAGATATAAGCGACATTTAACGTTACATAAAAAATTGTCTTCTGTATCCATAGGTATCAGCCCATATATACGGCTGTCAATCGCCAATAGCACTCCTGTTTACCTCTTAAGTATTTCTATATATCATTTTCTCTACTCATGCTTGAAATATTCGGTTGCAGGAAGACTTTCATCCCCAGCAACCGTTTAAAGCTGGCCCGGTAAACATTTACTGGAAGAAATTTAATTAAGATAACGGATGCCAGACTCTTTCCCTTTTTTTTCCACATACGCTCCTAAGGCCCAGACAAGATTATCTACATGGCTGTATTCTATACCCTGTGGAGACATTTTCATGCCGAGCATCGAGTAGTAGATGTAACTTCTTAATTCCTCTGAAGCGTCGATATGAAAACATTCTAGAAACCTGGTAACATCGCGGTGGGTATCATCAACGTTATTGTTTTGAAGCCATAACTTGAAAAGCCTCATAATATGTCTGTCTACTTTAAACCCGCTCCATCCCAGGTTCCTTAAAAATTCCGCCCCCAGAGCATACATCATACCTTTGAACTTCCATTTATTATTATAAGGTGTTTCCAACATAAGGCTGGCAGGAAGTATTTTCCTCAAAGCCGAAATAATACTGCTATTTCTCCAGATGCCAGGCTCAGAACCAAAAAAAGCGACAAGATAGAGCATCAAATGGGGAATCGTTAAGGAATTGCCAACAGATTCCCTCAACAAATGTGCAACTGGTATAATTACCTTGCTATAATAGTCCTGTACATTATTTAAGATATTCGCCCAAGCTACAATACCCTCTGAGTCCCTTTTCTGTGATTGTCCAGGAAGAAAACACATAATAGTCGCAGGCTGTACGTTATTCATAACTACATGCGATGGGTTATATTGATGAAGAGTTGTACATAGCATACCCTCATTTCTTACAAATGTGCTCCATTTTCTGGCATTGCTGCCGATTGAACGCGCAGCCGCCTCAAACACCTTATAGTTAGAGTATTTTTCAGCAAGCGGATCAACTGCCGGTGTCTGCCTAAGCGCATCCAGAAGGGCAGCCGAAAGTTCTTCAGGGTTATTATAATTTCCCTGCAATCCGTAATCCTTTATTATTTCTTCTTTTGCGTTGTCGTAAAGACTCTTTTTCACAAGGCTCAAATCAATAGTCAGACTCATTTCTCCTCCTTTTTTCAATTATCGTTCTCACTATTTCTGTAATTACCCGTAGGCACTAAACTTTTATTAGGTAGACTCTTAGCTCTTTACCTCAAATCTACCTCTCCCTCCGCACGATGTACACGTTATTTTAGCAAAGGATGGAACCATGCCAGAGGCTCCCATACCCATGGCTGTGCCAAATATCGTACCGCTTCCGCCACAGTTCAGGCAAGTCTCGTATTTAACACTCGGCTTAACATCACCAGTTTGGCCTTTGCCGTGGCATACAGGGCAAGACTCGTCTCCCCATGCCGGGACAATTTCACCAAAAGGGCGTATTCCAGTCTGAGTTTTTTTCACCGTTCCCTTACCGTTACATACTCTACATATTTCCATATTTCACCTCTTTTTGTAATTTATATATCGGTTCTTCACTCATACTCATTATTTATAACACGACCGCGTTATTTTATGTCCTGTGAAATACAGCTTACCCACGAAAATGGGCAATTCATCATTCATAACAGTCTCAACCTCTTCCTTTGGCAATCAGTAACTCAACTTTCGCAGTAGAAAAGTATGGATAGAGTAAGTGTAAATAAGGAATTACGAAGAAAATATACCTCTTTTTGTTGTATAATAGTATTACTTCCAAATAATTCTACTAAAACAAAAAGAGG
>JADFXO010000198.1 GCA_015233485.1 Nitrospirota bacterium | reverse complement strand
TGGGAGATTATTCGAAAATCCCGAATAATCCCCCAGGGTAACCTCGGTCGCAATATCCGGCCGTTCGGCGCGTCTGCCCGGCGTTCTCCGCTACGGCCGAGGTGCACGTCCTTCGCGGCGCCGCTCAGCCCCACCTCACTTGTCCCCCCGAACTCTCCGAACTCTAAGGCCCTGGCCTGCGTGGGCCAGGATGTCCGAAGGCCGCTCGAACTCCCCGTCCCTGGCCACAATTGCGGCCAGGGTAACCGAAGTCCGAATATCCGGCCGTTCGGCGCGTCTGTCGTCGGCGGCTTCGGCCAAAAGGCAGGCCTACGCTCACGCCGTCGTCAGCCCCGCCTCACTTGTCCTCTCGATGCGCTCTTAATCCGGCCGTTCGTTCAGTCTCGCCATGCCCTTCGCTTCATGGCGCGCCCCGGCCACGTTGCGGCCAGGGCGCAGCCGTCGCTATGGGCCCGGCTTCGCTTCACTCTCTATTTTCTTCGTTGTCGAGGCCTCAGGACATAGCGGTGTGCTTCGCACGTGTTTTATACGCGGCCATCCCGGGCCGCAGGACTTGCGGGGCCTTCCGGGCCCCGCAGAGACAAAGACTGCCGATGAGGTAGACAATAGGGAATTTTACATAATGCGCCTTATCGTCCCGCGCCTGAAGCCGCAAAAGAGCGGCACAGCGCAGATCGATAAGGGACATTATGCAAAATTCTACCGAAGCTCGAAAGGACGACTCGGCTATAGGACAGCCTGTATAGTGTGCGGTGTTTTTTCTGCCAGCCGCCGCTGAGAAGCGCGGCTCCCTCTGGCAGAAAAAACACCGACACGATAGGACATAGCGGTTGTTATTTTAGAGGCTTATAGGTGGCATCGTGCCACAGGACAAACGCCGGCCTTCCTGGCCGGCTTATGTAGTAGAACAGGACGAAGGTCAATAAGGAGTCCTTCGGACATTTTCAATTCCCAAAATTGTCTATAGCGTATCAGCACGTTCCAGGCTTGTAAAGGGTGAAATATTTTCAAAAGCGAAAATATTTCATGCTTTGCACGGCAAGGGAGCCGCCCTTGACAAGCCTTCCACGTGCCGATATTTTCAAATTATGTTTTGGGAAACTGGCAAATAATAAGGACAGGTTTCTGTCTACGGTATCTGGTACCGTATATCTCGCTCCTGTTGGTCGCTGGCCAGGGTGCTTTATCGGAGGTAGGGATGTTTGAAGAGGAATCGGATATTGGGTTATTGGCTGCCTGGGGGCGGTGGCTTGATGAAAATTTAATGGTCTCTTCGGCTGGTCGTCATCGATTTTTGAAACGTGTCTCTCGCAGGATTCGCGTCACACGTTTTATACTTAAGAAGGTGAAACAGGTACCGTTACCGTCGGCCAGGGCCGTCATTCAACGTTCGTTGTTTTAGGTGCGCATTACAGGCACTTCGAGTGGTCAGCCTTTCAGGCTGGCTGGATAAAAGGAGGTTGTTATGGAATATTTAGTCAAAATCGTAAAGACAGATGAAGGTTATTCTATTTGGGTTCCAGAGCTGGAAGGTTGTGTTTCTCAGGGGGTGACAAAAGAAGAGGCCTTTGAAAATATTAAAGACGCTATTCAGAGTTATCTTGCTTCAAAAGCCGAAGAGGAACGTAATACAGAAACGTATTTCGTTGAGGTTTAGTAATGCCTAAACTTCAGGGCATTAATCATCAGAGAGCAATCAGGGCCTTTCAGAAAGCAGGCTTTTGGATAACAAGGGAAGGTAAACATGTAACCATGTCGAATGGTTATAAATGTGTTACGATTCCTCGAAACAATCCTATCGATGCTCTTACTATGGGGACTATAATTATTAAAGCCGGTCTTAGTATCGATGCGTTTAAAAAATTGCTTTAGTATGTACTCCAGGCACTTTATCACGGCCGTCCTTCCAGGCCGGCCGCTTCAGTGGTTTCAATGGGCCTTGTAGTTTATGCTCAAAAGATAGAGTTCATTAAGGCATATTATAATGCAGGGTATTCTCTTCGGTATATCGGGAAAAAAATGGATCAGTCTTCCTTGTTTGCAAAGCCGAACAAAAAGCCCTGGCATCCTCAGGAAGTAAAGCGGCTCATAGACAAGTATCTCAAGGTAAAGTTGATCATAGTGTGACAGGGGTTTTAAGGAGTTATTTATGATTTTTCGTAAAAATCTAACAAGTACGGTATCATGGCAGAATCAATTTGTTGTTGATTTTATAGGTCCTTTACAAGATAAATGGTTTTCTTTACGTAAGATAGCAGAGGAATTGAATATTCAGTTTCCTAAGTCAACTCCATGGCATCCGGAAGAAGTGAAGCGTCTACTCAAGAAATATTGTCATTATCGCCCAAGTGAAGCACGTCATAGTCGTTATAAAGTTGTCCCCAGAGTCTGTCACAAATAGCTCTCTAAGCAGTTTTTCATAGTTTAAAGGTAAAATCAGAAAAATTGGGGCACTATAATGGTCTATAACTCATTTTCAAATGTTTGGTCATATCTGAGTATGGCTGTTTTTATTGTTTTTAGTCGTCCCATGGAAGTCTTCTGTCCGGATGTGGCCATCAAGGACGTCGCCCTGGAGAGTCCCAGGGCTTCTTTCGTTTCCAAGTGTCCCAGGGCGTTAAGGGGGGCTAGTAGAATCGCCGCGGTGTGTGGAACACCTAGTATCTAGCGACTCATCCGCCTGCAGGTGGCCATCAATTTGTCACTCGTTTGTCACAGGGTGTTTGTTAAATCGGTAAATAATAACATACACGCGGACAAACAACAAAATGGCCGTGTTTGCACACGACCATTTTTGAAAAGGCACGGATGTTAGGTAAATTATAACCGGTACCGGTCTTGAAAGGGAAGGAGTGCGGCCGGTAAAACCGGCCGCGGGAATCTATAGCTGGAAACCTGTTGACTACGACAACTGCAATTATATCATATTTTTGTTTATACTATACAAAATCGTTCCTCCGGAGGGTTATTGGCAAAAGTAGCTAAAGAAGTAAAAGTTTTAAGTCCTTCAGAACTTCGACAAGCACAGTTAGATCGTGCATCACGTTTAGAAGGTGCTTTACGTAATTTTGATAAGAATTTTGAAATATCAAATACACGTGAATATTTCGAGGTAATTAAAATTCAGGAGTTTTTGCTAAATCCATCAAATACACAACGTGATGCCCCATCGTTACCAACAGAAGGTGTAATTTTTAAAGTGGATTTTGGATCATCTGAAACAGGTCCTTTCATTGAACCCCGGGAGGAATTGAAAGAGGTGATGTCTGACGTTGTACGTTTTCGCAATGAATATGAAAAGGATTTGAATCCAGGGGGAGAGTAGTGAAAGGGCTTTGTTTAGCCGCCTGGGCGCTGCGCGCGGAAACCCGCGTCCCGCCGCTGACCGCACCCGCACGCGGGCTTCCGCACGCAGGGAACCCTTCCCGCAATCCACGTTCAGGTAGGTTTTAGCGCCCTGGCTGCTGAGAGGACCTATAAACTCAAACTACCTAAAGGGTGTGTTTATGGCTATATACGCGTATCTTCAGAGGAACAGGTTCAGGGACATAGTATCGAATCACAGATTTCTCACATAACGAAATATTGCAAGTCGCATGGTTTTAAACTTGAGAAGATCTACCGGGACGAAGGTTATACCGGTAAGGAATTCTACAAACGAGTTGGCATCCGTCAACTTATCAAGGAGCTTAGTTTTAATGATAAACTTGTTGTTTTTGCCATTGACCGTCTTAGTCGTGATTTATTGGCTCTTTTGGTATTCGATCGGTTTTTACTCTCGAAGAATATCGAACTTCATGTGACAAGCACCGGACGTGTAGACACGTCTATGCCGGAAACGTTTCTGACTTATTGCATCCAGGCTTTAATGGCCGACGTCGAAGGCAAACAAATATCGAAAAGAACTAAAGCCTCGATGTCGCTCATGAAGGAAAAGTCTTCAGTTGTTGGGAGTATTCCATTGGGCTATCGCAAAGAGGGTGATAAGTTAGTTCTCGATGATGATGAACAAGCCGTTATCCGGAAGGCAACACGTCTTTATGAGGATGGTTTCACTCTTGCTATGATAGTGCGCGCCCTCGATGAGGAGGGTCTCAAAAACCGTGTCGGTAAACCCTGGGACCATCGTCAACTTCCCTCGATGATAGATGGGTATGAGCCTTCCAGGCGACGGACTCTTAAGTCAAAGGGTTGGTTAGGTGTTCTTAAGCAGCTTTAATCATTTTGTTGACGTCAGCAATAAGAGCATTTTCGTGACACCACGAAAAAGGGGGTTATTTGGGGTTATTACTTGATCCAAAATTTACAGTATCGACGTTTTCCTTGATTCTTGCAAAGGTTGTTGCATCGGCTGTTTTTGATTTTATTATCGATGATCACACGTTTTTAAGTGATCAGTTTTTTCAAACCCGTGATGATGGCGGAATATATCTGAATTTTTCTATTACCGCAAAAAGAGAAGACAAAAAGGATTTTATCAAAATCCATTTTGCTTCTCAGGTCCCGCTTAATGACCGCCAGGTGAATGTTGAAGTTTAATGGAACCGGTTGAACTTCGGGGTTGGAAAGAAATCTGTGCGTTTTTGAATGTTAGGTCTAGAAAGACTGCTCGACGTATTTTGTCGGATTGTGGCTTGTTGGTTTATGATTTAAGGACCCCTGTATTGAATATGTCTTGTTATATTCATGTATCGCGTAATCGGGTATCAAGTAGGTAAAGCATATATTTTGTGCAATCTGGTTAAACCTGCTATATAGGCCAATCTATATACTATTCGTCTGTTTAAATCCAACAGGTTCTTAAGGACGCCTGGCGTCGGTAGTTTTAAGCTGGCGTGCTCCGCACAGTTGATCCACGCGCCGGCTTTTCGTTCGCCTGGAGGAATTGGCTCACTCCGGCCGGCGCGGCCGGTAATCATTCCGAAGTCTGGAATATTTTCTTTATGAAGTCTGGAATATTTTCAATACATAACCAATATGTAACGGGTTATATGTTATATTGGTTGCATAATGGTATATTGCTTGCACACACACACACACACACGTTTTTACATATATAGTTTTTTAGTGTACTGGCTTTATAGAAGGGAATTTTAATTGAGGTGAATTTTATCACCAGGTTCTTCTGATTGTGAAGTCAGGAGTTTGTTCTAAAGAACCTGGTGATTTTTTAAATAAGTCCCCAGGTAAATGTTTGAGGGTTGCCTGGGGTTTTTTATTTGGAGCTTAGAGTATACTATAAGCAAAACAAAAGCCCCTGTTTGCAGCAGGAGCTTTTAACCCATCTTAGATGGGATATCAAATTAATGATAGGTGGTTATATTATGACACCGTCACGTCCACAAAATCAAGCAGGTCGTTCAAATCTTAATCTTGTTCCAAGTTCAAATCAAACACGAATTCAAAAAGGTAATTGGTTTATATTTCCAAATGATTTGATGGAAGCGCTTTATGATGGAGATATAAATCCGGGAATGCCGGAGTATGAACGGCGTATTTATGATTTCATTGTGCGATTGACCTTAGGTTGGAATGATAGACCATGGGTTGCAATAACGAATGATGAATTTGCACAGGGAACTAAAATTGATCGTCGAAAGGTTGGTCAATTATTGAAGAGTTTGATATGTAAAGGACTTATTGTCAAACGTGGTAAGGGCAAAGGGACAACGACCTATTATGGAATTCAGAAAGATTCATCAAAATGGGTAAATTCAAAAGCTGCAAAAAATGGTCTTGCAAGCATTAAGGCAATATTAAACCCCGATAAAGGCAGTTCTAGATAAAAGTATCGCTATTTGAGGCGCTATAGGATCGACCCAAAAGGCGATGAAAGATCGCCTTTTGGGTCGATCTTTTTTTAAAAAGGATCGCCTTTTGGGTCGATCCAGGGATCGCCTTTTGGGTCGATCCTTCCGTTTTGTCACATTAATATAATAAATAAACTATAAATAAAGAAGAAAAAAAGCGACTTATGTTCGGCGATTTTAAACTATAAGGAGTGTCTGCAAGGGAGCAGCCACCCCCCCCCTTGCGATGCCTTCGGCACACCCCCCCGATGGGGGGGTTATCGCAGGACAAGGACAAAACCAGGACAAAAAAAACAGGAAGGAGTCCTTCGAGACCCCCCCTCGGTCCCCCGTTGGGGGATGAAGGACAGGAATTTTCAGAATTTGAAGGGGGGTACGTCATCGAGACTAAAGACAAAAGGGAAAAGGGCGCTCATAAGGGTAGGGGTTTTTGACATATCAGGGCATCATTCGTTTATCATAGTCCTATGTAGTTTATTTTGAAGACAGAACAAGAACTGGACAGGGAAAAGAACAAAAACAAACGGGGTAAATCGAAGTCGATTTCAGAAAACGAACCTATTTCCTTTAAGGATTGGCTTGAAGAGTGTCGTCAAACTGGAAATTTACCACCGGAAACCGACTTAATAGCTTTAACGAGTCTTCTTGACGGCAGTAAACCGGGAAAATCGTTTTTAAGGCCTTCTGGTGATTTTTAAAGGGGATTGTTCTGGCCGGATTCTTTCAATAACCATTGAACTATTCGAAAATTCCGAAAGGTTCAATTTTTTGCTGTCCGGACAGATTGAAAATAAAGAGTTATTTTATAACGCAAAGCAGCTTGCCGATAAAATCCATAACCCTGGGGTTTGAGAAAATAACAGTAACGATCATAATTACGAAGTAGAGCTTCAGTTTCCCCTCGAGGCGAACTTCAAGAGTATCAATTTTTCCTTCGAGACGAATAATATCTGATGATTCACTTTTGTTGATGAGTTCTACAAGAGCTTCTGCAACGTCATCACCTAATTTATCCCGAATAATCCGAGGAATTATCAATATGGCAATAACCAGATTATACCAGGAACGTAATAAAGCAGGATTCATAGTAATATTATACCATATGTCTGAAACTCGACCAGATTGAAGTACGCCTGGAGAGTCTCGGTGCTCGAACTTCCCTGGGAGAGTACTCATAGAGAGTCCCGGAGCTCGAAAGTCCTGAGAGAGTACGCCTGGAGAGTCCCGGAGCTCGAACTTCCCTGGGAGAGTACTCCTGGAGAGTCCCTAAACGCGAACGTCCCTGGGAGATTATTCGAAAATCCCGAATAATCCCCCAGGGTAACCTCGGTCGCAATATCCGGCCGTTCGGCGCGTCTGCCCGGCGTTCTCCGCTACGGCCGAGGTGCACGTCCTTCGCGGCGCCGCTCA
>JADFXO010000197.1 GCA_015233485.1 Nitrospirota bacterium | reverse complement strand
GGCCAATGTAAAAAACGTATTGAATTACTGGAAGTTCATAAATATCGGTTAGAATGAGCCAGTATCTTAACTCCCTGCGAGGCATTTTTGCGTAGTTAGTGCTCTGAAACTCTATATGCAATACGAAAACAGCGCCATCTTCAGTTGTTACTTTTAACACGTAGTCGGCTTCACGTTCATTTGTAATTTGAAGTTTAGCTTCTAATCTTTCGGTTTTAACGACTTTTAACCCGATAACCTTGGAGATTAGGGTATCGATAACGTCGTTTAGAATCTCTTTTAGGATTTTATCATAAGTGCTAGGCATGTTGCGGCATTATAGCATTTTAGGTTATCAAAATAACAGTATAAATAAAGTATAGTTGATTTTTATATAGTTGGGAGTAAAGTGATAAGCTATTTTTTCAGCTATTTTCATAAAGTAGCCTGTTCCTATAACACCAAAAACCTTTATCGATTCCATTTCTAAACTATTGCTAATCATCGCTAAAATCGACTTTAGTATTATCCACTCTTTTTAAAAGATTTAGAACCTCCATACTAAATTAAATTCAAAGCTATCTCCACCTACAGTAGATGTAATGCTTGCAGGCTGACCAATGAATGTAGTCCCGTTTTCTGTAAGTGTTTTATTAATATCACGTCCGTAGCCTGTGTTTATTGCAAAATTCTTTGTAAACTCGTATCCAAGACCAAAGAATAAATGCTGTTCTTCTATTAAAGAAGCACCGATAACTCTGAATGCTTCATAGTAGTACGTTGATAAAGACTTGCCCTGTACGTCCATATAAGTTGTACCATCGAAATTGTCATGTGATTTTATAGGATTCTTACCATAGTTATAACCAACTCGTAATGCAAGCTTTGGCATAGGCTTATATTGCGTACCAATAGCATATACCCATTGATTACGCCAATCAAAATCCTTATATCCCGCAGCGTCAGCCCAATTTAACCATTTTACATCTGTTTCTATAATAAAACTCTCTCCAAAGGGTTTTAAAGCAATACCAACACCGATATTTTGTGGTAAAGCAAGTTTAAGATTAGATAGTATCCCGTTACCCTCTGGATCATAGACGTTTTTATAATTAATAGTTTGAACTGTCGTATATGTAGCTCCAACTGACATTATATCGTTGAATTTATATATGGCTCCTAGTTGAGCACCTATACCATAGTTAGATGATGTTCCAAGTCCTAAGTCAAGGCTACTATAATCAATGTGTGGCGCTATACCAATAGAAAACTTATCATCAGGATGGTAAGATATGAATGGAGCAAACTTTAATATTTGGAGCTGAGAAAAACTGGATGCCATCAATGGATACTTTCCTTGTGAACCCAGATTATAGAAATAAGGTTGATCTAATGACGTATTTCTATAATCCGCACCAAATCCTGCAACGGCAGCCATGCCTACACCGATATTCCAATTATTATTAATCGGTACTGAGATAGCAACTGCTGGTAATGGATATGTCTTACTTGCTGCATTAGCTCCTACAGATGAACCGTTAACGTTTATATATGCTTTAGATTTTGGTGAAAGCAATGAACCTCCAATATCGACTTCAGGTGTAGAGCATTGAGCACATGTAATTGATCCAGCAGGGTTTGTAAATAAAGTGGTTATTGCATCCTGT
This sequence comes from Nitrospirota bacterium, assembly GCA_015233485.1. Taxonomy (GTDB): domain Bacteria; phylum Nitrospirota; class Thermodesulfovibrionia; order Thermodesulfovibrionales; family Magnetobacteriaceae; genus Magnetominusculus. The sequence continues at coordinate 5,598 of JADFXO010000197.1, read as the reverse complement.
GGATACGCAATACCTGTGCCACCCATACTCCTAGATATAGGTCCAATACCTGCAAGTTCAGCTCCATTCAATGCAAATACCTTAGTAACATTAAAAAATGTTAACATCAACAACAAAATCAATATTTTGTTTATTTTAGACATTAGTTAACTCCGCTCTTTTCTTTATGCAAAAAAGTATAATCCTCATTTGTAATATCAACACCATATTTTTTTACAGCTTCTAATAGACATGCTACTGTTCTTTCCATTTGTTCCATTGTATGACCGACATTTAAAATAAATCTCAACCTACCTTCAGTTCTTTTAACCGCAGGATAAAATATTGCATTTGTAAAAATACCGTTTATATATAGATCCTTTGAAATATTAAGAAGAGCTTCAAAGTCTTCTATATACACAGGAACTATAGGACTTTGACTGTTTCGTAGATCAAATCCGGCTTTAGTGAGTAAACTTCTAAAGTGTTTATTGTTATTATGGAGTTTTATAGCAAGTTCTGTATTCGTTTCAATTTCATCCAAACATGCTAAACTTGCAGCAATATCTGATGGAGGTGTACAAGCTTGAAAAATAAATGGTGTTGCAGACCAATGAAGTAAAATATCATATTTTTCCTGACTTGCAACATAACCACCGATAGAGGCAGTTGCCTTTGATAATGTTCCAACAATAAAATCAACTTCTTCAGTTACACCTAACTCATTGCGATATCCACTACCTTTTTTACCATAAAAACCAAATGTGTGTGCCTCATCAACTATTAAATAAAATTTATACTTTTGCTTTAGTTCTACTATTTCTTTTAAAGGTGATAAATCACCACTCATAGAATATGCAGATTCTACCACTACAAATATATTTTCATATTCTTTAGTATACTTATTAAGTTTAGAATCCAGGTCTTCCACATCATTATGATTAAACGGAAGATATTTATTTCCTGATAATTTAGCACCATCAACAATACTTGCGTGGGATTCTCTATCAAATAAAATAAAACTACCCTTACCAGCAATACCTGAAAGTAGGCCAAGATTTGCAGTATAACCGGTAGGAAATAGCGTTACACACTCCTTTCCTATCAGATCAGCAAGACGCATCTCAAGCATTTTATGTAAAGATGTCATACCACCAGAAAGAGCAGATGTTCCACAACCAGTACCGTATTCATCTAACGCTTTCTTTGCAGCATCTATTACTTTTTTATTTCTATTTAAACCTAAATAATGGTTTACGCACCAAACGATACATTTCTTCTCTTTAGTATTACATCCAGTTATAATATTACAAACTACATCACTACCCTTCTCTGTATATCTGCTATGGGAATACATTTCTTCTTTACATTGTAGGTCGCGTAATTCAAGGATATGATTTGCAATTACATCTAAATTTAATATCCCTTTCTCTTCCAAATGTTTTCTTAGGTAACCAATCTGCATCGATACATTGATTACTATTCCACTCATATTCAGCCTCCGTTTATATTTTATCCCCTATCCATCGATAAAATAGACTGGTTTGATTCCATCGTATGACCCGTCACTTATATTTAAAGAAGCCTTACCCATTTTTTCATTTTCATCATCTTGGATTAAAGTATTGATGTATACCATAACCCGTATTCCTTGTTTTAAGCTTATAGATTGTAAAAGTTCTAGATGATTACCATCAATAACTATGGCTTCTATACTTTTCATCCTATTACCTCCAGGACAAACATATTTCGATGAAATATTTATTAACTTAGTATAAGGATTTAGCAATGATTCATTAAAATTAGAAAAACACCCTTTGGTTGGTTTAAGAAGATTTTGTGGAGGACTGGTTTGAAGATATATTGTAAATATACTAACGTATAATAGAAATAAGTCTTTATTTTTAAAAAAATATTTTCTTATTATTGAAGGTGCGTTAGAGAGAGAGAGAGAGAGAGAGAGAGAGAGAGAGAGAGAGCAAAAGCCGGGCCAGATTACTTTTTGTAACGCTCATAGCAACTGTTTTCAACGCATCTCCCTTAAAACACGTTAATGTCATGCATACGGTATTACACGAATTAATTAAAGCTGTTTAAGCTTATATAAAGTATTTTGTAAATGTCAATATTATCAATAATTTATTTTATAGTTTATTTTTATTAATATATTAAATATATTTATTATTATATAATTCAATTACTCTTAAACAAAATATATTAAAAAAGCACTAAAAGAAAATTCCCCAGAGCCTTTATAACAGGCAACCATACATAACGTATACCCCTTTGTTTGAGTTATAGCCATTATATATAGATTTATCAGGGCCGGCTGTCGCCGGCCAGAAACGAACGGTAAAACCGTTCCTTGTGTCGTCTTCGTTCGTAGCCCTCACTCGACGACACCCGCTACTACTATACTTAATAATAATATACGCTTTTAACACTATACATACCATCGGTATAAATTAATAGTGCTACCAGGTAAGAAACCTCCAATAATTAGTCTATGATAATGTCTATCTCCTCTATAACTTACTTCCCGAAGCGGCCATGACGCACTTCTGTTTAAAATAAAGAGGGTATGCACCCTACACAACGTAAAAGCAATAAGGAAGTTTTATTAATAGATTTTACTTTCCTTTTCTTTCGCCAAGAATAGGAAAGTAACAAAGGAAAAGAAGCATAAGCGCCTCAGTAGGACAAAGAAAAAGGATATGCCCGTCTGGCAGACTTCTTTTTTGAAAAAAAGAAGCAAAAAACTTTTAAACCGCATAGCTATATATGGTATATCTTCTATAGCTTAAAACCTCGTGCCTTGTACGTTGCTTTTTTGTCTTTACTCTTATACCCTGATTATGCCTTGCTCTATAGCATTTTTACGCAACCCTTGATAATCACCCTGGGTAAATCACCAAGCGAACATCTTACCTTTTTTATAGATTAAATAATCATGGTCTCTATTCCACATTCCCATTTTTACACTCGCTGGGATCCTGTCAGATTTTAATAAGGACTTGTCAGGGAGCCTATCGACGACTTTCTACCGGTACGCAGGAAGTGTAATCGTGTCCCCAGGTTCGTTATAATACCTTGCGTGTATACTTTCTATTTGCAGAACGGTCAGGGGTCTTACCTCTTAATGTCCTACAAGCACCGTCGAGTGAATGACATGAGGGTTTTAGCTGTCTTTAGTTTCGTACGTGTCTCTATCATTTCTGTATGTTTTTAAAAGCCTCATCATAAGTGTCATTGTCTCTTAAACCTACGAATAAAAAACTTGATTTCAGGGTTAGCTGTTTTATTTTTCCATAGGTCTACCCGTTCCGTAGATAAAGCGTAAAGAATTCGTAACTTCCCTGCTTTGAAACGTCTGATACCTTCTAACTGGTGCTTCATCAATGGGTTTGATAGAGGAGACGCTATGATAATGTCTTCTTTGGTGTTTATCAAAGCGGTAATTCTAGGCGAGAAAGGTTCTTTAAGCTTTAGGTAAGATTCTGAGTAACTCTTCTTCCAGGTAATCATCTTCTGCGTCGTCCAGTTCCTCCACCATGTCCAGCATTACAAAGTAGTCCTCATCCTTATCAAGAGCCAATTCAGCTAAATATATTGGTTCATTTGGTTCAGAATAACGCCATGCCGGTAATCTGTGTGAGAGGTTTGATAGTTCCGTCCCGGTCATCTTCCCGTAAGTATCAACAACGCTATTAACGTTTCCCTGCAAGTCTGGCGATAATTTCGTCTTATTCATTAAAGCACAGTAGGTATACTGCTTTCTGTTAATGCCTTTCGTGTATATAGGTACAATAGACGTTTCCTTAGTCCATAGAGTACCAATACCCTCTTCAAGCATCTCGTCAAAGAAGTCTATCACCGGCCCATTACTCAGCCGTATAAAATAGAGTCCGGTTATAGATTCACCTGTTATCTTGTAATACTCAATCTCGGCAAAAAGCACAAGTTTAGCCAATTTCACCTTTGGGGTTTTACCGGCTTTGCCCAATATAGCCGCTATCAAAGATTTTAGTTTATCTTTTCTGCTGTCATTATTCTGCCTTAATTCTAAACCATATTCCGGCTCGTATATATCTTTCGTTTCCATAATGATAGTATATCACCTTCTTTAAGATTTTGTCATTATCGGAAAGCACTCAGACCTAAAGCAGTAATGTATATAGTAAAAGTAGCCTATCGAAGACGTTCTACCGTTACGGCCGTCGCGGATGTCTACCGAGAAGCTGTCGTAGACGTTCTATCGATGAGCCTATCGACGACGTTCTACCTGGGAGCCGTCGATACTGCCGTTGAGAACATCTACCAATAAGCCAATGTGGATATCTACCTCGAAGGCATGTAGTCTTTCCGTTTAAAATGGGGAGGGTATACGCCCTAGGCCACGTGAAGGCAATAAGGAAGATTTTTATTTTAGTATAAGCGCCTCGATGGTATTTAAAAACAATATGTCCTTCGGACAGACTTCTTTTTTGAAAAAAAGAAGCAAAAAACTTTTACACCGCGGAGCTATTAGAGATATTACACCGATACTCGCAATTTTTATCTTTAACAAACGATTCTTTACCGATACTTTTAGAATAAGCTTCTTCAGCAACACACATAAAACAAGGAAATAAAACATTGATATATTCACTTATGGCCACAACGAATCCAGACTTATTGTAATCCTTATAGATTTTTTGTTCTATATACACAGTTATAGGTACTCGCTTTTTTTGCTTTTTTCTCATTTTATTTTCAATAGCCGATTCGTTATCTATACTTTTATCATAATTACATTCAGTAAGATACATAAAATAAGGAAACATAATATTTATAAAATCACTTATTGTCATAGCATACCCGGAAACATTAAATTCTTCAATCATATCCTTTTCCATATACACAGTTATAGGTATTCTTTGTTTCTGTCCTTTTCTCATAAATTGTTACCTCCTTATATATGTGTGATTGAAGTAGTACAATTTAACTAATACGCGCTAACACTACTATCTTTTTGACTGCAAATTATTTACTTCTTTAATATTTCCATTGCTTTTTATAAGCGGCGTTTCTATCAATGGTTTACCATTGGTAGTGGAAATTGTATCGAATTGACTTTTGTTTTTATCTGCCTTATTTTTATTTTCAAGCTCAAATACCTCGTTGCTATTTTCATATCTTTTATCGTCATAAACAATCTTTTTCGAGCCGTTATTACACTCATATATTTGCCTTGCGAATCCCTCTACCTCTCTACTTGTACTTAATTTACATCCCATCAAAGCAGACTGATAACTGCTATAATCCAAATTCATTTTAACTAGAGTATTACCGTGTTTTATGATAATATACAATTCATTAATAACGGATACTTCACTTTTCTTGTCTTCATTATGTAATATCATTTTACTATCATTGCCTGTATCGGTACTTACTGTTTTTGCAATTATTTTGTTATCCTTTAAATCGGCAGTTTTAATTAAATTATCGTACTCAAAGACTTTGTACTTAGGAGCCACTTTATCTTTTGTTACAGCTTCAACTTTATTACCTTTATTCGCAATATTTACACTTTTCTTTTTATCGTGTACAAACAAATGCAGGAATACATACTTAAACATA
>JADFXO010000196.1 GCA_015233485.1 Nitrospirota bacterium | reverse complement strand
CCAACCCCAGGGATGCGGAGACGGTTGCGCTAATTATAATTGTGTCAATTGGAAATCCCTTCCGTTTTGACGTCCCCTACTGTGCAATTGGCGCCAGTATCGGGATAAGTTTTTATCCAGAGGACGGTTTCGATACCCAGACACTGATGAAAAAGGCGGACGCCGCAATGTATCACGCAAAGGAAAATGGAAAGAACACTTACCATCTATACACCGGGTCAAACAAAACAGATAGTGGAGATCTAAGGGTGTTGCTTGCCTTGTCGTTAAAATTCGTTGCAAAGCACAAAGGGAAATGGGCGCCTGATGATTGGATTGATTTCATATTAGAGCTTAAGAAAAATGGGATTGTAATTCAAAGGCATTTCGAGGCCATACTCGGTACAATGCTTGATACCCTGAAGAGATTCTACTTAGTGCAGCATCCAATTGGCGACATAGAGGAAGTCCTGCCGCTTGTTTGCGGGAAAGTTGTGGATTTCATCTCAGAAACTAAGGGCGCATGGACAGTACAAGACTGGGAGCAATTTATGGGCAGTATCAAGTCAATGGGTCTTGAGATGCCAGAACAAATGTCAGCGTTGCTGTATGATGTTGTCGAATCGGTAAAGGCTCTCTGTAGTTTATGTCGTTGAGAGGCATATAGAAATCGAACAAGGAGGAGGTCACAATGCGTGATGGGATATCTTTTTGCGTATCAATAAACGACGAGGACATATATGAGGCAATGAAGGCCATAGACTGTTATCATAATCACGCGCGGCGATATTCTGAGGTCGCCGCTGTTTCAAATAAATGTTCAGTGATGGATAGTTGGGTATATAGATATGCTTTAGCCTGTTTGATATTGCTGATGCTATTGGCATTATCGCCGCCATTGGTATTGGCAACCCCTGAATATGCTGAAAAAACTGGCCTTCAATGTGCCTCATGTCATGTCAACCCCGCCGGAGGCGGTGTCCTCACAAAGGAGGGCGAAAAGTTCCGGCAAGCCAGTGGCAGCCCGTTCAGGCAGCCAACAAACCCTCAGCGCGTAATCAGGCTGATTGCCGGATACCTGCACCTGATAACCGCCATAGCCTGGTTTGGGACTATTATATACGTCCACCTGTTACTGAAACCAGCATATGCTTCAAAGGGGCTTCCCCGCGGGGAATTAGCCCTCGGCTGGATTTCTATTGTCATAATTGCCATCACCGGCATAGTGCTTACTGTATTGAGAATTTCGTCTTTCAAGGCGTTTTACCAGAGCAGGTTTGGAGTTTTACTGGCGATAAAAATATTTCTTTTTATTGTGATGGCGGCAACGGCAGCCATTGTTACATTTGTAATCGGCCCCATGTTAAAAAAGAAAAAATCATCTGAGGCCCTGAACCTAAAGCCGGAGATGACCATTGATGAGGTTTCTCTCATGGATGGTTCAGAAAATAGCCCTGCCGCATGTATTGTTTATAAGGACAATATTTATGACGTTACGGGCAGTAAACTCTGGAAGGGCGGCAGACACATGACAAAGCATCTTGCCGGCGTTGACCTCACAGACGCCCTGAAATTAGCCCCGCATGGGGAAGACAAGGTCATTGCCATGCCGTTTGTTGGAAAGTTGGTTCATAAGACTGATACCCCCGCTGCCGCAAGGCCGACACATGAGAGGGTTTTCTATGTATTTGCATACTTGAATCTCGCGCTGGTGTTTTTAATAACAGCCCTGATTGCCCTTTGGCGCTGGTGGTGATACAGGGCAAACGCATTTGAAAAATAAAGCGGGAGATACCTATGCAATCATTCCGGCTTTGTCCCTTTCCGTCATTCCGGCTTGTCTGGAATCTTCCCTTTAGTGGGAGTTTCATGATGATTGTGCATATTCTGAGACATAAGGACAGATTCCGGACAAGCCGGAATGACAAAAATAAGGGAGGTGACAGAAATAAGGGAGACAATTTCTAATGCGTTTGCCCTGGGTGGTGATATGTAACTTGTATTTTTATACATAAGGGACAGAGTAAAATATTTGGAACTTCGTAAAGCAAAAAAGGAGGATTAAAATGGAAGACAAAGACAAGAAATTGACAACCAACTCAGGGGCACCTGTTGCCGACAATCAGAACGTTATGACCGCAGGGCCACGCGGCCCAATGCTGTTACAGGACGTGTGGTTCTTAGAAAAACTTGCCCACTTCGATAGGGAGGTTATCCCGGAGAGGAGAATGCACGCAAAGGGTTCAGGTGCATACGGGACTTTCACCGTAACCCATGACATAACGAAATACACCAGGGCGAAGATTTTTTCTGAAATCGGTAAGAAGACAGAACTCTTCGTCAGGTTTTCCACAGTGGCAGGGGAACGTGGCGCTGCTGATGCGGAGCGAGATATTCGTGGCTTTGCCGTGAAGTTCTATACAGAGGAAGGCAACTGGGACATCGTGGGTAATAACACGCCGGTATTTTTCTTGCGTGATCCTCTTAAATTCCCTGATCTGAACCATGCGGTAAAACGTGACCCTCGTACTAATATGCGCAGCGCTAAGAACAATTGGGATTTTTGGACGTCACTGCCAGAAGCACTACACCAGACCACAATAGTTATGAGTGACAGGGGTATTCCTGCAACCTATCGCCATATGCACGGCTTTGGCAGCCATACCTTCAGCATGTATAATGCTAAAAATGAGAGACACTGGGTAAAGTTTCACTTCACCTCACAGCAGGGCATTAAGAACCTGACAGACGCGGAGGCAGAGGCCATCATTGCCAAAGACCGTGAGAGCCATCAGAAAGACCTGTACGAAAGTATTGAAAATAAGGACTTTCCCAAATGGACACTGCACATCCAGGTGATGCCGGAAAAAGAAGCTGCCACGTGTCCATATAATCCCTTTGATCGTACCAGGGTGTGGCTTCATAAAGACTATCCACTTATCGAAGCAGGCGTAATGGAACTGAATAAAAACCCTGAGAACTATTTTGCCGAGGTTGAACAGTCAGCCTTCAACCCGGCTAACATAGTACCCGGCATAGGTTTTTCACCGGATAAGATGCTGCAAGGCCGCTTATTCGCATATAGCGACGCTCAGCGCTACCGGCTTGGAGTAAATCACCACCTCATCCCAGTCAATGCGCCACGTTGTCCTGTCCACAATTATCATAGAGATGGAGCCATGCGTGTAGATGGCAATCACGGCAGTACCATCGGCTATGAACCCAATAGTTATGGGCAGTGGCAGCAACAGGAGGAGTTTGCGGAACCTGCGCTTGGGTTAGATGGTGCCGCCAACCACTGGGACCATCGCACAGACGATGATTACTACTACCAGCCTGGTAAGTTGTTTAATATAATGAACGCTGAGCAGAAGAAGGCTTTGTTTGAAAATACAGCGCGTGCAATGGGAGATGCCCCCAGAGAAATAAAAATCCGCCATATTGTCAACTGTCTGAGGGCAGATAAGGCGTATGGTGAAGGAGTGGCAAAGGCGGCAGGTATCCCTATGAGCGAAGTGCCGAAATAGATGAGATGCCATGGGACGGGTGAACACCGTCCCTTTTCGCTTCACTTGACCTGTTGTCAGAGGCTTGATTAAAATTACGATACATAAGGAGAAAGAAATGATGATAAAAACAGGGGATATGGCAACGGACGCAAGGGTACATCTTTCAGATGGAAGTGAAGCCAGCCTTAGCGGCCTGTTGCGGCAGGGTAATACGCTTCTTGTTTTTTTGCGCCACTTCGGCTGACCGTTTTGCAAAGAGCTTGCTGTGCAGTTGCACAGAGAAAAAGACCGGCTTGAAGGGCTTGGGATAAAGATAATCCTCGTGGGGATGGGCACTCCAAAACAGGCGGAGGCATTTCGTAAGAATTACTCGCCCTCTTTTGTTATTATTTGCGACCCGCGAAAAGTCCTCTATAAGGCATATGGACTTATTGAGGCAGGCATAACAGGTATAGTGTCGCCAAAGACTATTATGCGCGGGCTTGGCGCATTAGGACGGGGATATCTGCCTGGCATACCTTCGGGGGATATCTTTCAGTTGTCTGGAGTCTTTATAATAGACAGGGATATGGTTGTACGATATTGCCATTACGCAAGGGATATTTCGGATAACCCGTCTATTGATGAGATTGTACGGCAGGCGTCAGCGCTAATATGAAAAAGAAGATTGCGATTATAGGGGCAGGCCCTGGCGGCCTTGCAGCCGCGATGCTGTTGTTAAGCAAGGGCTACGAGGTGGCCGTATATGAAAGGGGAGGTACAGTGGGTGGCAGGACGGGACGATTCCTGCTTGGCGATTATATATTTGATATAGGGCCGACATTCCTGATGCTTCCCCATTATATAGAGGAAATTTTCAGGTTAGCCGGTAAAAATATCCATGATTATGTTGAAATCACACCGCTTGACCCGTTATACAGACTAAGATTTGATGATGGCACAGAGTTTTATCCATCAATGGACACAGAAAAGACAATATCTGAAATAAAACGCGTATTTGCCGGCCAGGCCGAAAACTATCTTAGATTTCGGCACGATGAGCGGTATAGATTCAATCGAATAGAGCGATGTTTTAAAACCCCTTACAACAGTTTAACCGATTTCCTAAGGCCGTCATTTATAGAGGCGCTGCCGCAGATGAATGTCTCTGGCAGCCTTAGAGGCAGGCTCGAAAAATATTTTACAAACGAGAAGATGAGACTTGCAATGTCATTTCAGACAAAGTACATAGGCATGTCCCCGTGGCAGGCGCCTTCCGCTTATTCGTTGATTTCTTTTATAGAGCACAGGTGGGGCATTCATCACGTAACGGGCGGACTTAACCAGCTAACTCTGGCAATGGCAAAGGTTGTCGAAGGATATGGAGGCAGGATTTTCACATCGGCAAGGGTTAATAACATTCTGACAAATGGAAAAAAGGCAGTTGGAATTGTCCTTGAGGACGGCACAAAGGCAGAGTCAGATTATGTGATAATAAACGCTGACTTTGCCTACGCCATGTCAAATCTTCTGAAAAACAGGAACAAGTACACAGACGCCAACCTGAAGAAACGGCAATACTCGTGCTCAACGTTTATGTTATACCTTGGCGTTGATAAACAATACGACATACCCCACCATAATTTGATTTTCGGAGAGGATTTCAAAGAATATATGGATGATATTACGATGACAAAGAGACCTTCGGCGTCATCTCTGGTGTATATTCATAACCCCGCGGCCACAGATTCCACACTTGCCCCACATGGAAAGTCCGCAATCTATATACTCGTGCCGGTACCCAATAACAAGACATCCATTAATTGGAATGAGATAAAGCACGGCTTCAGAAGGCAGGTTCTTGACTTTGTCACCGCTAAAACCGAACTCAAAGACATTGAAAGACACATCGAACAGGAGAAAATCGTAACGCCAATGGACTGGCAGACAGCTTTCAATGTTTATAACGGGGCAGTATTTAATCTGAGCCATGATTTAAACCAGATGTTTTACTTTAGACCACATAACAGATCAGAGGAACTCTCAAACTGTTATATAACCGGTGGAGGTACACATCCGGGGAGTGGGCTGCCCAATATCTGCATATCCTCAGTAATCACATCGGAACTTCTCATAAGGGATGACACCGGCAACCAGCAATGGAGATTTGACGGTAAGAAATACCTTTAATTGGTATCATAGTTTTTTCCCAGAGGCCAGGTTGTTTGATCTTCAATTTCTATCAGCAGAATAAAATAGGTTTCACGTTTATTTGTAATCTGAAGTTTTATCTCCCTAAAAAAATCTTATTGTTTCTATGAACGCCACTTAGTATTATATGCTATCAATAATAAGTAGTATGTTCAGAATGGTTACAATTGCCGCCATAAGAAAGAGTGAAATCTTGTTTCTTGTTGAGTTTGCATATTTTCCCATTACCTTTTTTGACGAGGTTAGGTAGATGAGGCCAAAAATCGTCCAGGGCAGTTGAACACTAAGGGCTATCTGGCTCCATAGCAGGCCCTTAAACGGGTCATTCAACATGAATATCAAAAACAAGCCCCCAAGTAGTGTAATACCTATACCAACGCGCGTGTGTTTGTCTGTGATTTCAAGGGGTTTTTGATACAGCCCTGATAAAATGCTCCCTCCCGCCATCGCCGCCGTAATCGAAGAGGCAAGGCCGGCGGCCAACAGCGCCAGTGCAAATATTACCGCGGCGGCATTGCCAGCAATCGGCCTCAGCACTGCCTGAGCCTGAGGAAGCTCTGTTACGGCAATCCCGCGGCTATAAAATACGCTTGCCGCTACCACTATCATAGCGCCGTTGATTACCCAGCCGATTACCATTGCCGTCATTGTGTCCATGAATTCATATTTTAACTGCTTATTAATTACCTCGTCCCCCTGGAGATTCCACTTCCGGCTCTGAATCACCTCAGAGTGCAGAAACAGATTATGCGGCATCACAACCGCCCCCAACACACCCATGATAACCGTAATTGATCCGGTGGGAAACTGCGGTATAAAACATCCCTTCAACACCTCGCCCCACTTTATATCTACGACGGCAAGCTCAAATAAAAACGAAACGCCGATTATCGCGACAAACCCGATGATCCACGCCTCTAGTCTCTTATAACTGTTGGACAGAAGCATCGCTGCCGCAAATGCCGACGTGATTACAGCCCCGGCTGCAATTGGAATTTTAAAGAGCATCTGAAGGCCAACTGCCGCCCCCAGCACCTCGGCCAGGGCGGTTGCCACGGCGGCCAGCATCGCAGTTCCAATAAATAAAGAGGCCGTCAGCCGTTTAAAATATTTTCCCGCCCCTTCGGCTATGCAGAGGCCGGTTGCTATCCCCAGGTGCGCTGCGTTGTGTTGGAGCACGATAAGCATTACCGTAGAGAGCGTTACTACCCATAGGAGTTTGTATCCATAAGCAGCGCCTGCCGCCATGTTTGTCGCCCAGTTGCCTGGGTCTATAAACCCTACGGTGACAAAGAGTCCCGGGCCGATATATCTTAGAATCTCAAATGTCTTAGGTAATCTGCCGCTTGGCAGTGGGATATTATCGTCGGCCATTTTCAATTATATCCCAACAAACGCTGCTGTCAACTATTATAAGGTGCCAAGCCCCGTTTCGCCGTGTGCATGAAGTGAGCAGTGCCGTTATGATAATTACTAATAGATAGTACACGATCAGATTATATCACCGCACGCATGATTATTACAATTTTCCCGAATGTTGTCAGGGCAATACCCCCTCATCAAGGGAAAAGCCAGAAAGACTGTTAATCGGCAAGCCACAAGAATCCAAAGTAGAC
>JADFXO010000195.1 GCA_015233485.1 Nitrospirota bacterium | reverse complement strand
GTCCGCAGCGTAGCACAGAAAATGAGAGAGCTTATGCTTAACATTCGCTTGGTCTTCGACTACTTACGTATGTCAAAAAACTCTGCTTCTACGGCACTTGCCTGATGGAGAACAAATTTACCGTGGCCCTGAGTTGCCGGGTGTTGCCTGAAGTTGTCACTCTGTGATATAGTTACCAATACTGATAGACACTTATGATTGTTGATAATAACTCGTGGACTAAGATTAAGACCTCCGTTGCCCGGTACTTTTGCAGCGCCATGGCGCTCCGGCTGCTTATCGTGCTGCTGGCATTTTCCTCATCATATTTGTTCTTCAAGAAACTTGACACCTATTTGATTATCAGGGTTTTCGTCGAAATGAGCTCCTCTAAAAACATCACCCCAAGGATTTATTTCCCTGACGAAAACGGTATCTCCGAGGAGAACTCTGTTACGGCAGATCTTAAAGCCAGCGATGGGTTTAAGATCTTAAAGTTTAAATGCCCCCAAAATATTCATAAAATTACGGCGTTAAGTCTTCTTTTGGGTGATGGCAAAGGCGTCGTCGCAATTAAGAGCATTCGCATAATGACATTATTTAAAGAGTATAAGTGGACTCCGGAGGAAATTTACAGGATGTTTCCTCCTAACGAAAACGTCGTCAAGGGTACAATCTCCGGCGGGGCATTGTACTTTTATCCGATAAAATATCCGGCTTTTTTAACAAACTGGCATATTACCGGCGCGTTTGACGACCTCGTCCGCTCGATGGATAAACACTACCTGTCAAACGCGTGTGTCCTCATATTTACTATATTATGTCTTGTGGTTTTGATGTTTGTGCGTTTTCCGCAGGTAGAATTGTACTGTAGGCCCGGCGTATTTATCTCTTTGGTATTCCTCGTATTTATCAGCCTGCCGCTTTTAAGCACCTTCCTTATGATTACCTATCAGGTTAACATCAGCGAGCAGAGGACGCTTGCTTCAAAACCCAGGCTTTCCATAGAAAATCTGACCAAATTCCCCGATCAATACACCCAATATTTTGAAGATAATTTCGGATTCAGAGATATGTTGATACGCTGGAATAACCGGGTTAAAATAACTTTTTTAAAAAACTCCCCTATCCCTGAGCAGGTGGTATTCGGACGCGATGGGTGGCTCTATATAAGCGCCATAAAGACCCTCGAAGACTATAGAGGCAACGCGCCCTTTACACAGGATGAACTATTAAGGATTAGAAGAACCCTTCTGGCCAGACAAAGATGGCTTAGGGACAGAGGCATTAACTACTACCTGCTCATTCCTCCAAATAAGGAAACTATTTATCCGGAATATCTGCCTGATTATATAAATAAAGTCAGCGGCACGACCAAAATAGACCAGATTATTGAGTTAATGGACAACACGACATTCAATATAATCGATTTGAGAGATACCCTTATAAAGGCAAAACACAAAGGCAGGCTGTATTTTAAGACCGATACCCACTGGAACTCCTATGGAGCATTTTGGGGTTATCAGAAAATCATAAATACCCTGAGAAAGGATTACCCGCGGCTTGTCCCTATGGATATTTCCGGGTTCAAAATCAACTACACAACCAAAGACGGAGGCGACCTTTACAGGCTTCTATCTGTTTCCGATCTTTTTACGGACGATAAAGTGGATTTTACGCCTTTAATCCCATACAAAAGCAGAGACAGCGTCCCCGGTGACTACATAAACACTTACCGAACCCCCGCCAATCCTTTAATCGCCAGAGAATTAAATGACAGCGGACTGCCGAAAGTCGTTGTCTTCAGAGATTCCTTTTTCATGCACCCTTTGAGTTTCTTCGCCGAGCATTTCCGGCGCAGCGTCTATGTATGGACAATGGCATTCGATATGGATATTATCGAAAAAGAAAGGCCAGATGTTGTCATTACGGAAATCGTGGAGAGAAATCTCTACACACTAAAGGACGCTATACAATAGAGGACACCCGTGAAGTCAGGGAACCACCGGCAGCAGATTCAACCCCGTGGTTTCGGCAAGTCCAAACATGAGGTTCATGTTCTGGACGGCCTGCCCTGCGGCGCCCTTGACGAGGTTATCAATGGCGCTTACTATGATAAGCGTGCCATTTTCAGCAACTGCAATGCCTATCTGGCACATGTTCGTGCCGCGGACATTTCTTATATCAGGGTATTTTCCAATGTCAAGCACATCGACAAACGGTTCGCCTTTATAGGCGTTTTTGTACATTGAATGGACTTCGTCCAGACCCGTGTTGTCTTTTAGCGGCGCATAGACGGTGCTTAACATGCCGCGCGTAACGGGCAGCAGATGGGGCGTGAAGGTTACCTTGACAGGGCTGCCGGCTATGAGGGAGAGTTCCTGGTCTATCTCAGGAGTGTGTCTGTGTGTGGCAATCCCATAGGCCTTAAAGCCACCGGCAATTTCGCAAAAGGAATACGCGACGTCGCTTTTCCTGCCTGCTCCGGAGACTCCGGACTTCGAATCTATAACTATATGCTCCTTAGTTATGATTCCCTGTTTCAGGGCGGGATAAAGGGCAATGATCGCCGTCGTAGGGTAGCAGCCCGGGTTCGCGATTAGCGACGCGTTTTTAATTTCGCTGCGGTAAAGCTCTGGAAGGCCGTAAACCGCATGTTTTAATGTGCCGGGAAACTCGTGCTTTGTCTTGTACCACCGTTCATAGACAGCCTTATCCCTGAGCCGGTAATCGGCGGAGAGGTCGATTACTTTTTTACCATTGCTATGGAAAAACTCTACCGCCTCCTGAGAGGCCGAATGAGGCAAGGCAAGGAAAAACACATCTCCCTTTTCGAGCAGCGTCTCCCTTATGAGAGGTTCAAATCGGAATTTTTTACCGTCAATACCGGCCAAAAGCCTTTCGGCAAGCTTACCAGCCGATTGCTCGGACGTAACAGCGGCAACTTCCACCTCAGGCACTTGCCTGAGTATCCTCAGAAGCTCGCTTCCGGCATAGCCGCTTGCCCCACAGATAACCGCTCTAATCATAAATCAACCCTCACCAACCCTGACGCACCACGGCGCAGGGCAAATGCTGTCACACATTATAAATCTGTCATTCCTGCGAAAGAGGGAATGACAGAAAAAGAAACGACACATCCAGGATAAGCGCGTGTTATCTCTTGGAGAACTGGAAGCGCTTTCTGGCGCCTTTTTGACCGTACTTCTTACGTTCCTTCTCTCTTGGGTCTCGCGTAAGCAGGCCCTCTTTCTTGAGCTTAGGCCTGAGGTCTGAATCCGAGTTGATAAGCGCTATGGAGATCCCATGCCTGACTGCCCCTGCCTGTCCGGCCGGGCCGCCGCCGTGTACGCTTGCCGTGACGTCAAGCTTTCCCACCATGCCGGTTACTTCCAACGGTTGATTTATCATCATCCTAAGCGTCTCTCTCGGAAAATACGTATCAATAGGCTTATTGTTAACGGTTATGTCTCCTTTGCCTTTTTTTAATATTATACGGGCTACCGAGGTCTTTCTCTTGCCGGTCGCCGTGTATCTAATCTCTGCCATTGAAATCTCCTCACGTTATTGGGATGTCTCACGCTGCATCGCCTTACGTCGTTGTTATGGTATCACTTAATGTCAAGGGCCTCCGGCTTTTGAGCCGCGTGCGGGTGCTGCCCCCCTTTGTATATCTTGAGCTTTTTTATCATAGCCCTGCCGAGCCTGTTCTTTGGCAGCATACCCCATACGGCAGCCCTGACTACCTTGTCGGGGTGTCTGCGGAGTCTGTCCTTTGCGGTTTCCTGTTTGATACCGCCAACGTAGCCGGTATGGTGGTAATACACCTTGTCGTTGAGCTTATTGCCCGTCAGTTTTACCTTTTCCGCGTTGACAACGATAATAAAATCGCCGGTGTCAACATTCGGCGTAAAAATCGCCTTGTTTTTGCCCCTGAGATATATGGCAATCCTCGTGGCCAGCCTTCCGAGTACCTTGCTGTGTGCGTCAACCACGTACCATTTCCTCTCGAACTCGTCTTTCTTCATAAATTTCGTCTTCATCAGCCGCTCACCTTCTTCCTTAATTGCACTCGTTTCACCGATTACCGCCCTGTTCAGCCTTGCACCGCTTCGACCGGCACCGCCTGGCCTACCCAGCCCGCACTGCACACCGCCCGGCCTGCACTGCTTCGGCGGTCACAATGACCCGATGTAAGATAAAGTAAAATAAATACGTCATACTTGTCAATATACTTTTGACAAGTTAGCAAAAATTATTTTACAATACCATCTTTAATTTCGCAAATAGAGCGATGGGGTGTCGACAAACGGCAAGTCAGGAGACTTTGGATCTCCCATCTGGAGGTTCGAATCCTCCCACCCCAGCCAGCACGCGGCGGCAAGCCGGCTCATAGAGAGCCGATTCGCAGGATTGTGCGTCAGCGGGCCTGGTTCACGGATTACTTATAAGGAGAAGTTAAAGATGAAGGGCATTAAGCTCATAACAGGAAACTCAAATGTAGCTCTTGCTGAGGAAGTATCGCAATACCTCGACCTTAAACTGGTTGACACCGTAATAAAGAGATTCGGTGACGGGGAGATTTCTATCCAGGTTGATGACAACGTCAGGGGTTCTGACATATTTGTTATTCAATCCACATGCGCGCCGGTCAACGACAATGTGATGGAGTTTTTGTTATTGGTGGACGCCCTTAAGAGGGCATCTGCCGGAAGGATAACCGCCGTAATTCCATACTATGGTTACGCGCGGCAGGACAGAAAGGTGCAGCCACGGGTGCCGATTTCCGCAAAGCTTATGGCGGATTTGATTGCCGTTGCCGGCACGCACAGGGTGTTGACTATCGATTTACACGCGGGGCAGATACAGGGATTTTTTAACATACCGGTGGATCATCTCTATGCCGTATTACTGATTTTGGATCATATAAAACTCTCATATCCATTGGACAATCTGGTGATAGTAGCCCCTGACGCGGGGGCGGTGGAGAGGTCGAGGTCGGTTGCGAGGAGGTTGAACTGCTCTATGGCCATCATAGATAAGCGCAGAGAGCAGGCAAACGAATGTAAGGCTGAAAACGTCATCGGCGACGTGAACGGCAAAGACGTCCTGATCCTCGACGACATGATAGACACCGCGGGCACCACAGTGCAGGCCGCCCGAATCCTTAAAGAAAACGGCGCCCTGAAAGTATATGCGGCGTGTACGCACCCCGTGCTCTCTGGCCCTGCCATAGAAAGAATCAATAGCTCGGTAATCGAGCAGGTCATTGTAACAAATACTATTCCGCTGGATAATAAAACGAGCAACTGCGGCAAACTCGTCGTCTTAAGCGTAGCCTCTTTGCTTGGCGAGGCCATTAAGAGAATACATGAGGAGTCATCAATCAGTTCGCTATTTAAATAATAACTTTTAGAGGAGACATAAATGGAAAGAACCACATTAACAGCAGAAGTAAGAGACACAAGGGGCAAGGGGGCGGCGAGGACCCTAAGGCGGGCGGACAATATCCCGTCGGTCATATACCGTAAAGGCATAGCGCAGTCCATTTCCCTGCCGCGCAAGGAGCTGGTAAACTTTATTAACTCACTTGCCGGCGAGCAGGTTCTTGTTAATTTGGCGTTTGGCGACGGTTCGGCCAAGCTTGCGATTATGAGGGACTATCAGACCGACCCGATTAAGGGCGAGCTCCTTCATGCTGATTTCTACGAGGTATCGCTTAAGGAGACAATCAAGGTAAGCGTTGGCGTGTTACTTGTCGGCACACCGATAGGCGTAAAACGCGACGGTGGTATCTTACAGGCCGGCCTTAGGGAGGTAGAGATAGAGTCTCTGCCGGACAACATCCCTGCCCACGTAGAGCTTGACGTCAGAGAACTTGAAATAGGACATTCCTACCATGTCAGGGACATAAAGGTGGGCGAAGGGATAAAGATATTGTCTGAGATGGACGAGGTAGTTGCGACGATTATTGTTTCGGCAAGCGCCGTATCTGAACTCGCCGAGGAGGCAAGCGCTGAGGCGGTTAAGGAGCCGGAGGTCATGAAGAAGGGCAAGCAGGAAGACAAAGATAAGTAGCGGTTGGTATATAATTGGGCTGGGCAATCCCGGCGCTAAATACAAAAACACGAGGCACAACGCGGGCTTTGCCGTCGTAGATGAGATTGCCCGCGTGTATGGGATAGACTTAAAGGTGCGCGGCAACGTAGAGAGAGGCGAGGGCGTGATTGAAGGAGCGCCTGTCACCCTGATTAAACCCCTTACGTACATGAACAGAAGCGGCGCCGCTGTCTATTCGCAGGTTAGAATGAACAGCTCTCAGTCAATCGTAGTACACGACGACATTGACATGGAGACCGGAAGGTTGAAGGTTAAAACCGGCGGCGGGGCGGGCGGACACAAGGGTGTGCTTTCGATAGTTGAGACTTCGGGGACGAGGGATTTCATAAGGATAAAAATCGGCGTTGGGAAGGATTCCCTGATTCCAGTTGATGAGTACGTCCTGATGAGGTTTCCCCCGGGCGAGGCGCGGCTTATAAAGGAAGCGGTCTCACAAGCGACAGCGGCTGCTGCCTGCGTTATCTCCGATGGTGTTGCCGAGGCTATGAATAAATTCAATAAACGTCTGGTCGGCCCGGATGGGATTAAGAGCTAAGGAAGCGCAATGAAGGTAAGATACGACAAGGAAGCCGACGCGGCGTACATACAGCTATAATCGAAAAAACCCGATGGGGGAGTGGAGATAGCCGAAGGGGTGGTACTGCATACCACGCAAAATAACGAAATTGCGGGGAAGAGATACTTGAAGCCAGCATGAAGTTTCCGGTGAGAAACCTCTATAAGCTTGAACTCATCGGTGCCGGGAAATAGCGGCATGTTCCCTGTAGTGGTTCATGAAGCGGAGGAAGGCGGCTATTGGGCTGAAGTTCCTGCAATTCCCGGGTGCGCGACACAAGGGGATTCATTTGACGAATTGTTAAAGAATATTTATGAGGCCGTGGAAGGTTGTTTATCTGTGGACATTAAGGACATTACAATATACGGCAAGGAGGGGCTATGATAGAGAAAAAGACATATTATTTCGAGAAACCCGGCAAGGCCAACACCAACGACTGCCTTGCGATAGTCAAGTCAGCAGTGAAGGACTTCGGATATAAACACATCGTGGTGGCCACAACCGGAGGTGAAACTGGCATGTTGTTCTCTGAGGCATTTAAGGGCACGGGCGTAAATTTAGTTGCAGTCACGCATTCTCATGGTTTTAAGGAGCCAAACACGATAGAACTTGACCCTGATTTGACAAGTAAAATCAGGGCAAACGGCGCGATTTTATACACGGT
>JADFXO010000194.1 GCA_015233485.1 Nitrospirota bacterium | reverse complement strand
AAAAACTCGTGATGAGTTGGACAATGCTATTAAGGAAGCGTGTGAATTTATAGAGCATAGTGATATATCAGGATGGTTCAGGCACTGTGGATATTGTATTTAACCCAATCGAAACGTGCTATATATGCAAGCTCTTCTCACCAAAGAAGGGTGGGATAACATTAGAAGACCATGATAAAGATAAGCTCTTGCTGGAATATCAAAGTGTTGTTGCAGACATTGTATCGCGTCGGCTTAAAGGTAATTCAGGTTAAATCCAACAACCCCTTTCACCTCCACAACTTTTCAAACCTCGCCGGATTGGTCGCCGTGTAGATGACGGTGTGCTGTATGTTTCGGTGGCCTAAATAGTCCTGTATCAAGCGCGTGTCCGCTCCCTGATCGGCAGGGCAAAACCGCACGCATGACGTAGCATGTGCGGATGGGCGGGCAAGGAAAGCCAGGCTCGCTCGCCATGCGAACGGATGATCAGCCACGCGGTCTTGCGGCTTAATGGGCTGCGCCGCTCGCTGATAAAAAAGGCGTCCGTGTCCGGCTTCATCTTCGCGCGGATTGCAAGCCACGCCTTGATAGCTCGCACCTCGTCGGATCGTAACGGGTGCGCCGTAGAAAGCCCTTTTTTAAGACGCGCTATGTGCAGCACGCGGCTTTCCGTGTCCACCTGTGAAAGTTCAAGATTACAGGCTTCCGACACGCGTAGGCCGTGCCGGTACATGAGAAGTAAAAGGCACCGGTCGCGGGCTTCGTTCCGGCTGTCCTTGGTGGCCGACAACAGTTTCTCAACCTCAAGGCTGGTCAGGTGCTTGCGCTCGGTCATTTCCTAACCATTCTCGACTGGCATTAAGGTCAAGCGCCGGATTCGTCTCCATACTTGATAAAATACGCATCCATATCACGCGCACCATGCACGACATGAACAACATACAAGTGGCTGCGTAGCCCGTCTTCATCGGCATAACGAAAGAAAATCACATAACTGCCAAAGGTAACACTGCGGTAATTGTGTCCATACTCTGGCCGTGCCCGGCCTATCAGACCCGACAATCTTGCTATTTGTTCGCAATAATCGGTAAGCCTGTCTATAAATCTTTCGGCAACGGCACGGCTGGCACTCTCGCTCTCGATATAGGTAGCTATATCAAACACGTCGCGCCGGGCCGCTGCCGTATAAACAAGACGCGGCATCTATTGGACGTTTGATAGCGCAGCTCGGTCAAGCTGCTCGCGCACAAAACGTCTTACCTCGTCTGACGTAAAGCTGCCTCCTTCCGCTTCGGCAGCTTCCAGCTCGGCTCGGATTTTGGCTATTTTAGCATTGTTAATCGCGTAGCGAACGGCATCCTCCGCTGTTGGAAAATTTCCAGCAGCAAGCTCGGTCTCTACCCAATGGGCGGCATCGGGGGTTAGTTCAACTTTCATAATGGTATCTCCTTTCGCATGAGAATACACTATCCTACCATAACGGACAGAGCTAAACAAAGCCGTACCTAACGGCGCAGCACACGGCTTTCCATGTCTACCTGTGAAAGCTCAAGGTTGCAGGCTTCCGACACTCGTAACCCATGCAGGTACATGAGCAGTAAAAGGCAACGGTCGCGGGCTTAGTTCCGGCTACCCTTGATGGCCGATAACAGCTTTTCGACCTCAAGGCCAGTCAGGTGCTTGCGCTCGGTCATTTAGTTCGGTTCGGCCAGAATGGAGCGCACGGTTGCTAAAGTCATTATAAGCGTCATCGGTTGCAGCGGCGACTCTACGAATCCGCGCGATAGATAAAAACGCTTGGCCTGTTCCGACAACGCATGAACCATGAGCGCGAATATACCAGCGTCGCCAGAGACAGTAACGGCGCGGATCATAGCATCTCGTAGCAAAGCGCGGCCAAGTCCACGATTGTGATAACGCCAGTCAATCGCTAACCGGCCAAGCAACAACACAGGCAGGGGATCGGGTGTGTTGCGTCGCATGGCTTTAGCGACCAACTCATGCCTGATCGCACCTGCCGACAAGCTGTAATAGCCGATAACATCAACATCGTGGCAAATGACAAAGCAGCGTGAGACTCCTAAAGCATGATTCTTGAGCGCCCGCCTTTTCAGCCACTCATTCAGTGACAACTCTCCGCAGTCAAAACCGTCAAGGACATGTTCGGTTGAAATGGGAGAGGGGGGCGTTAAAACAAAGTCGGTCATTCCCAGGGAGCTTTCGTTTTGAGCAGCCGACGTAGTTTATCGGTTGGAGGCAACGGCTGATCAAGCATCGCCTGAAACTTGGCAAAAGTCGTAGCGTTGACTGTAAAAAATGCTTGGTCAAGCAGCACGTCTTCCGCTTCACAGCAGGCAGCTCCGAGCATGAAATCTGATCGGCTCCGGCCAAGCCTTTCGGCGGCTTGATCAATAAGATCGCGCTGCTGCGCTTTGGCTCCTATGTTGATGGATACGGCCTCCTTTCTTTGTGCTTGCGTCATAGGACACCTCCTTATACACTTCTACTATACACATTTGTATAGAAAATGTCAACACAAACAAAGGGGCGCGGTTTTAGAAAAAACCAACCTTATCATTTTGTCTAATGTTTGGCCTTCGCAACCCCTCTGAAAGCCGCATAAAATCTACAGTGCGTTTTTGGACATTGGACAAAATGAACCAAAATGTCTAATGTCGTATGTGGGTGCAGGTTCAAATGTCCCATTTTTTCAAAATCTCACCTTGACATGTACGGCTATTTGACGTACAATAAAAAGATTAGGAGGTAATGGCTATGCAATCAACAGGAGCGCACAAGTCTGCATCGAAAGGTGGCCGACTGGAGGCCAGAATAAGCGTCGCCCAAAAACGCTTGTTTGAAAGGGCTGCGGAGTTGCAGGGTAGCACCTTGACCGATTTTGTGGTTTCCACGCTAAATACCACAGCAACAAAGGTTATTCAGGATCATGAGGTTATGACGCTGGCTGGACAGGATCGCGAAATCTTTGTCTCGGTTTTGCTAAACCCCACGCTGACATCAGGCCGTTTAAAGAAAGCCGTAAAGCGCTACAAAAAGATCATGGATTGACGTGTCGGTGCCATCCAGCCCTAAACCAGTCATCGAGCCGCTCGGTAAGCACCACGACCGAACGGCTTTTGGTTGTGATGTAGAGGCGCTGGATCACTATATCCGCAAACAGGCTGGACAGGACACGAAAAAGAAGGTTGCGGCCACGTTCGTCCTTTCCGGTGATACGCCTGCGTCAATCGCTGGCTACTACACGCTTTCTTCAACCAGCGTTAATGTAGGTGAGCTTCCTGATCGTATTACTGCCAAACTGCCACGCTACCCATTGATGCCTGCGACTCTGATTGGCAGGCTGGCGGTAGACCGTCATTATCAAGGCAGGGGTTACGGCGAATTATTGCTCGTGGATGCGCTCCGTCGATCCCTCATATCTACAGAGCAAATCGGCTCTGTGGCCGTGATCGTTGATGCCATGGATGATAAGGCCAAGGCTTTCTATGAGCATTTTCAGTTTGTACCCTTGGTTAATCACTCTCACCGGCTTTTCCTGCCAATGGCCGTCATTAAGGCTTATTTCACAGAATAGCTCATCAAATGTTAGCTGTAGGTGCAGGTTCAAATGTCCTATTTCTCTAAAGTCTTTCCTTGACATTCATCTGGTAGTGCGCTACCTTGTTGGTGCGCACTGCTTACGGGGGGAGGCCATGCCACACGCAAAGCGAACGACAGGGGACGGGTTAAGCAAGTTTCAACGCTACCGTCGCACACAGCGCAACAAGGGTATGAAGCTCCTGCGGGTCTGGGTGCCTGATACCCATAGACCAGAGTTTGCAAAGGAAGCTGAACGGCAGGCAAGGTTATTGCGCGGGCGTCCAGAGGAAAAGGAGGCTCTTGACTTTATCAACTCCGCTTTCCTATGGCCTGACACATGAAGCGGGGCGACATTGTCACGGTTTCAGCATCAGTAGACTACGGAAAACCGCAACCATCCGTCGTCATTCAATCCGACTGGCTAAAAACAACGGATAGCGTCCTTGTTTGCCTTTTTACCAGCACGCTTGTCAATGCTCCGATCTTTCGTCTGTCTCTTGAACCGACCGAAACAAACGGCCTGAAACAGTCATCCCAGATCATGGTGGACAAGATCATCGCCATACCGCGCGAAAAATGCGGCAAGGTGATAGGGTCTATCGACGAAGGCACGCGCCTTGCCCTCAATCATATGCTCGCGGTCATCATCGGCATAGCAGATTGACTCTCGGCTCGTGCCGCTGCAAGGCGGGCGAGGGTCAAACCAGACCCCTTTTTTCTCACCTGCTAAGGCAAGGCTGTATGTGATATAATGGGCTTATGAGCAAAAACGACGAACGGTCTGTTGTGAAAGACGACGCATGGGAAGAGGTGCTGGCGTCGCTATGCCGGTTGCAAGGCGTTTTACCGGAAGCTGTGCTTGTCGGAGGGACAGCCTCGGCGCTTTACGCCGGGCATCGTTTCTCATTTGACCACGATCATGTTCTCCCCGATCTCCGTAAACGCTTTGACACGGTTTTGACTGAGCTGGAGTCGGTGGCAGGATGGGAGACGGCGCGGGTCAATCGTCCGGTCTTGATCCTTGGTTCGCTCGACGGGGTAGAAACGGGAGTGCGTCAGTTACGCCGTGCGCGACCTTTGGAAACAACGGTTATGCGTATGGGCAGCCACGACGTGGTTCTGCCGACGTTGCCTGAAGTGCTACGCATCAAGTCGTTTCTGTGTCTTGAACGTAACGCCACAAGGGACTACCTCGATTTGGCAGCTCTGGCAGAGCACATGGGAATAAACGTCGCCGGTGAAGCGCTGTGGAGCATGGATGATCTCTACAAACAAAAAAGCGGCGGCGCGTGGGTTGTGCGCACACAACTGATGATGCAGTTAGCTGCTCCACCACCCTATGACCTCGATAAAGTTGATCTTGCCGAATACAAAGGCGTTCGTCCTCCGTTTGACCGCTGGGAACACGTCGCCGATGTGTGCGGTAAGTTGTCCGACTGGCTGCTCAATGCCTGTGAAAAGGCATTACACATTGACCAATCAACGGAAGCTCAACAGACGCAAGGCAAAATTGACGCTTGGCGTGATGCCCGCGCTGCCGGTCAAACACCACCTCCAGTCCTGTTGCCTGGGCTTGACACATGAAACACAGACACTTGATCCATGAGGAATTTACGGTAGCTGCGATAGAGGACATCCTGACCAGAGGTCAAGCGCCCGACTGGGTTCCTTTGATAGCGGCCATTAAGACTGACCCCTTCGGTGAGGTTGCCGAAAAAACCAACAAGCTCTGTGAACGTCCCTTGTTCGGATCGCCTGTTTTTCGGCGCGTAATCGACGCTGCAAGAAGAAAGCCTTAACAGACAAAATGACCCCTTTTGTCTATTGTGCTGTACAACATTTAGGATTTTTTTGGCTATTTACACAATTATGGTCGATGTAGTGATAGACAAGACAAACCAATAGTCCATTCAGTTTATCTTCTATCGTTGATTTGGACTAACCCAATATCATCACTGATGTTGTTGTGGTTGCGCTAATTCCCCATACGCAACCTAACGATTCAGGCGTTTCTGCCCTGTTTATTGTTTGTATTCCTTGCTTCAAAAAGGCGATAGCTGGCTGGATTTTTTTATTGCTTTAGATGTTGCCAGCATCATCCTATTTGGGTTGATGCTTTGAGTAATCGCCCCTGATTTTCCTTGCATAATCAAGCCTCCGCAGGTTTGCTTCAGCCGTAGAGTCAGATATAAGCTGCCCCGGTTTGGGAAAGTCCGAATAATCATATTCTAAGTCCTTCATTAAGCTATCCACCAACTTCCGATAAGCTAACGGGTCTTCTCTCATCATCCTTGCCATCTTAAGTCTCCGCAGGTTTGCTTCAGCCGACTCTGGATAGATATGAACTTCTGTCTTAGTATCGGGTAAAGAAGGCTCCGATGTTTTCGTTGCCTCAAGCTCTCCATAGCGCCTATACAAAAAAGTTAGTGCTTTCCTAAAAATTTTAGACATTGTCTTCTCCTTGCTTGGGGTTGATCGTTATATATCTCCCCTTCATAAGTGATAAAAAGTTATACATTTGATCAGCAAGAGCAGCTAGTATCTGAACATGAGCTCCTTTTTTTAGACGATTAGTTGATCTTGTGTCAACACAGAGGAAGCCTAAATCGTCTGGAATTACTTTCTTTCTTAACTCTTGCTTAGGATGGTACCGAATAGGTACTACAATTGTGCTTTTATAAAAATTTTTCCAGTTTTGTCTTTCATTTCTGTAATTATCTTCTTTTGTTAAATCTTCAGAATGAAAATGAGAACAATCTTCATTCATACCACGCCGTTGTAACGCCTTATGGAAAACTGTATTTTCTTCGGAGACTTCAAAGAGTTTCTTGCCTAAATCATCTCTACGGCAGTTGGTTTCACTTCGAGCATAAATTTCACAATATGTATCCCCTTTCTCATCTTTGGGGCGAATAAGTTTAACGGTAACAAGACAAGGTTTTCCGGTTAAAGAAAAATATATTTTCTCTATTTTTTCACATACACTATGGATAGTTTCTCCTTCACAGTTTTTTCCAGCATTGGACTCATGATAGAAAAATTCTTCCACAATACATTCCTATAATTATGATTAATATCGTGAAAAAACGAAGCAACATTCCTCCATGCAGAAACCTCCCGACGAATATGTAAAGAATAAAAACCCACGGCAACAAAAAACATCTGCACTATAATATAAACTATTGCAAGCAAACTCTCGTGGACACTTGTGTGAGCAATGAATTCAGTATAGAAAAATCCTAAAAACCCTCCAATACTAGCAATATTAGCAACAATAACAATCCACGGATTCTGAGCCACACCCTTGATCTTACTTATTTTAGAGTCCATAATAATTTACCATCCCATATAATGACCTATCTCGTTAAGTTTATTCATTTGTGGATATTCCCTTGCTTATCTTTTGCTAATAATTGTAAATACCTAAAATGATATACAAATGTTGTACCTATCCTTATCTTGGGTTGTTTTTCTTTTGGATTGATAGTGAGGTACTCAGCCTCTATAAGCTCTTTAAGAAATATTTCTGCTGTTTCTTGATTCTTAAAACTTTTAATAATATCAATAGCAGATTCAATGGTTATGCTTTGATCTTCTGGTGAAAGTGCATTGTTTATATTATAGCACGTTTCGATTGCATGCAATACAGAAAGAGGGTGGTATTTTTGCAACATTAGTTAAATTGATATGAACTTTGATTTCATTAAACACTCTAAAACTGGTAAAATAAATAAAATATT
>JADFXO010000193.1 GCA_015233485.1 Nitrospirota bacterium | reverse complement strand
AGTTCCCTGTTTTTTCTAACAACGGGGGCAATCGTGGTACGTCTGTCCCATAGGACAAAACCCACTGCGGCCTGATGTATTAGTTTTACGTCTTTACGTTTTTGCGCTTAGTATCATGATGTTTTAGCTTCGCATCATGATGTCTTATATTTTTATGCTTCGTGTCCTGATGTTTTACATCTTTATGTTTAGCATTCTGATGTTTTAGCTTCGCAACCTGATATCTTATGTCTTTATGTTTCGCATCATGATATTTTACATTTTTCTGCTTTACTTCCTTTTGTGTTAAGTCTCTATGTTGTATGCCAGATGGCGGCAGAAATACGAATGTCCCTTCCCTGAGTTTTGTGTTCAGGGATTTTCCATTAATTTCGCACAGAATGTCCTGCGGTATGTGTAATCTATTCGATATCCTCCTCAGCGAGTCACCCTTCCTCACCCGATAATTATCCAGCAGATAACGCTGGTGTTCCGGTGTGTTTTCATATATCAGCCTGAAATCATCCTTCGTGCCCTGTGGCACTCTCAACCGGTATTTCGACACATCGGGTGGAATGCACCATTGTTTCAACTCTGGATTCAGCTCCCTTATTTTCGCTGTCGATGTTCCCGACGCCTTTGCGATAAAATCTATTGTAGCCGGAGGTTTTACAGCCACGATGTCATACTCAAGGGGGGTTTCATATTCGATATCGTTAAACCCATACCTTTCTGGCTCTATCGCTATCTCCTTTGCCGCTATGAACCTGGGTACGAACAGCTTTGTCTCCTTTGCTATAAGCCCGGTTGTGATAAGGCTCCAATAACTGTCCGTGTTTGCCATTTTCATTGCCTTTTCTATTTTAACCTCGCCGGCGTTATATGCCGCTAGTGCCAAATCCCACGTGCCGAACTTCTCGTAGAGAAACTTAAGATACTTTGATGCCGCATACGTGGATTTTATCGGATCCTGTCTCTCGTCAACCCAATAGTTTACCTTTAAATTGTAATCACGAGCCGTCCCTGGTATGAATTGCCACGGTCCGGCTGCCTGGGCCGCGGACTTTGCCAGATTATTATAGCCGCTTTCTATCAATGGCAAATAGACAAGTTCTTCGGGCAAATTATTTTGCTTTAGGATTTTCTTCATAACCGGCAGGTATTTTGAGCCTTTGACCAGCCATTGGTTGAATTTTTTCTTTATCGTATCTGCGAAAAATGTTAATTGCGCTGAAATCGCCTCTGCCGCGTTTGTATCGTCGCCGTACTGCGTGAATCTTTTAAATCCGCCCTGTAAGAGCATCGCTTCCTTTCTGATAGAGCCATCGGTGTCTTCCTGGTCTGGCGGCGGGTGTAACGGCGCCCTTATAAAAGAATGCTCCCTTACTGATTCCGAATATGTTATGCCCTTAGTGGATAGATCGCTTATGCTGCGGTGCATCAGATTGTTTTGCAGCGTGCCTGGCACTTCGCTTTTTCCTTCCGTATCTTCACTTGTATTTAATAATGCCTCCGATTTCATAGGCAATATCAACAGTAGTAAGAATAAAACTGCTGCCCTGTAAATACTCATCGACATAAAGTCCCTCCTTGATTGCCCGGCAACCTTAATTGCACAGCCGGCAATACATAACAAATTATGCGGCGAAAACGGCTTGGGTCTGTCATAAACCATTACATGTTTTGCTTGCTTTTGTCAAGTGTATTTCGTGATATTTTTTGAGATTACAGGCGTTTTTTTCGTCTATTGCCATTTAGTTGCCGGATTTGATAGATTATAGACGAGAGCAGATATGTGTAACGCGGTGCGGTTTTTAACGCTCATTTTTTACTATATGCAGGGGGTTTGCCCGTATGCTTGAAATGCACTTTGGAAATATGCTGGAAGAGGTTATCGGAGATAAAGGCCTGTCTTTAGTTGAAATAGAAGGGGTTCGTGAAAAAACCGCCATCGCACACAGCCAAATACACGAGAGGAAATGGGACGAGCTTGCCTTTATTGATCTGGTCAATCAGGATACATCCGAAATCAAGGAACTTGCCGGCAATATAGTCGAAAACTCAGACCTTTTTCTTCTGCTGGGGATTGGCGGTTCCGCTATGGGCCCGCGCGCGATACTTGAGGCGCTTCAGCCTATGCACAATTTCAGGAATCACCCTAAGATCTTCATTTACGACAACATTGACCCGCGGACGCTGGAAGCGATTATTGAGATCATTGACCCTCACAGGACAACCGTTAATGTAGTCTCAAAATCTGGAAACACTGCCGAGACCGTTGCGTCATTTATGATCTTTTGGGCACACATGAATAAGGTACTTGGCAATGAGGCTGCCAGGAGATTCATCATCACTACAAATCCGGAAGGTGGGATTCTCAGGCAAATCGTCAAGGAAAATAACCTGATGAGCCTCCCCATACATCCTTCCATTGTTGGGCGCTACTCCGTACTCAGCCCCGCTGGCCTGCTCTTGTCGGAGATTGCCGGAATTAGCTCTGACGAGCTGTTACTGGGCGCCAAGGACATATTAACCAGGTGCTCTAATGCTGAGCTGTGGGAGAATCCGGCATACCTGTTTTCTGTTTTATTATACCTCATGTGCGTAAAAGAAAAGAGGACGGTCAATGTTATGATGCCCTATGCCGACGGCTTAAAATCCCTTTCCGAATGGTTTTGCCAACTATGGGCGGAAAGTCTGGGTAAACTCGGCCTTGGCATAACCCCATATCCCGCCGTCGGCACTACAGACCAGCATTCACAGCTCCAACTCTGGATGGAAGGCCCTGAGGACAAGGTCGTCATTTTTATTCGCATAGACGACTACGGCTCCAATATTCGCATCCCAAAGGTGTTTGAAAAAATTGATGAATTCAGTTTACTATCAGGCCAGTGCCTGAATGATCTTATAGGCGCTGCCGCTAAGTCCACTGAGCTGGCGCTTTCTAACGCCTCTAAGCCCAACATGACTATCACCATGCCGGCGCTGGACGCCTACCACGTCGGACAGCTTTTTATGTTCTTTGAGATTTGCACTACATTTATGGGCTTTCTCTTTGGCGTAAACCCGTTTAATCAGCCGTGGATTGAAGCGGGGAAAAATAACACCTTCGGTCTGATGGGAAAGTCCGGGTTTCAAAAGCAAAAAGAAGATATTCAGCGCATGGCGAAAGGTAATATTTGCTGGAAATTATAGATTAGCCGGGCCGCTTTCACCGGAATACGCAACTTGTTCAGCGTTGAGAGTTAATAAACATGGCATTACCGTTGTTCCTACCAGCATAGCCGTGGAAATACCGCGATGCTATGAAATGCAGGCTACGCCCGCTGGCGGTATGGCGGGCTAGCGAACTCAGGAGACCGATATTATGTCTATGACAGCCGTAATATTATCCTTTATAACCGGGGCAGTATCATTTGTATGGCTTAATGTAGTCTTTACAAGAAATGGATTGAGCAGGGGGCTTGCTATGTTTTTATCGTCCACCGTTGGCAGCCTTGTATCGGGCGTTGTGTATTATGCCGTAGACGCCTTATTTTAACAAAGCAGTTATTGCAGCATGTTGTCCCAAACAGTCCTCGGCTTGCGGGTATCGCCCGGTCTATGATACCATCTTACTCTATGAAGAGCGCGTTTGTTATATCTGCCCTGCAAAGCGGAGCGGGGAAGACCACAGCGGCCCTGGCCCTGATGGCCGCCCTCACACGTCGTGGCCGTCGTGTACAGCCGTTTAAGACAGGCCCTGACTTCATAGACCCTGGCCTGCACCGCGCACTAACCGGCGTAATCTCGTGGAATCTTGACAGATGGATGTGCGGCGGCGATTACGTTAGACATCTGTTTGCTGCGAAATCACACGGCGCCGACGTGTGTATTATAGAGGGGGCAATGGGGCTTTTTGACGGAGGGGCGGCTTCGGCTGCCGAAACCGCAAAATTCCTCTCCCTTCCGGTAGTTATTGCCCTTGACGTAAGGGGGACTGCCGAGACCGCTGCCGCCCTAATCAAGGGAATCGAGGCATTCGACCCCGCCCTCACGCTTGCCGGTGTAATACTTAACAGGACAGGAAGCGACAGACACTACACGAGGGCCAAAGAGGCCATAGAGGCGCACTGCAAGTGCCGGGTGCTTGGCTGTCTGCCCGTTGGCCAGGAGATACGCATACCGGAGCGCCACCTCGGCCTGTACACAGCTGAGGACGGCGTGATAAACGCCGAATTCGCTCAAAAACTTGCATCTGCCGCCCACGCCGGCATCCACATCGAAGAACTTCTCCTTGCCTCGGCCGTCGATATTCCGCTTATTAATATCCCTGCGCCATCTCCGCCGCCACATCTGCGCGCACCGCGCATAGGGGTTGCCCGTGACAGCGCCTTCTGTTTTTATTACGAAGACAACTTCGATTACCTCTGTGGCGCCGGGGCGGAGATAGTCTTTTTCAGCCCCCTAAACGACGACAAAATCCCCAATGGCATAGGGGCAGTCTACCTCGGCGGCGGCTATCCCGAACTCCACGCCGAAAGGCTCTCCTCAAACCGGAATATGCTTCGCTCAATCAGAGACTTCGCCCTCAGAGGGGGGGCAATCTACGGCGAGTGCGGCGGGTTTATGTATCTTACCGAAGGAATTATTGACTTGGGCGGGCGACTCTTCCCGATGGCCGGCATATTTCCCGTAAAGACGAAAATGGCAAAGAAAAGGGTTAAGCTCGGCTATAGAGAGGTGACGCTCGCATCAGATTCAATACTGGGAAAAAAGGGCGCCAAACTCAGAGGACACGAGTTCCACTATTCAGAAATGGAGGAGATGCCGCCCTCAGTGGAAACCATATACGAAAGCCGCGAGGGAACCGCCGGCCACAGGGTAAAAAACTGCACGGCCGGCTACGTGCATCTGCACTTTGCAAGCAATCCGCATATTGCGGGGTCTTTCTATTTAGCTGCGGCCACAGGGGTTACTGCCGATACCTGAGCCGGTGCCCGATTGGGGACTGCCAGAGCTTGATTAGCCGGGACTGACGATGCCTGGCCAAGGGCTTGAGTGACCTTGGCAGGAGCTTGAACAGGGGCCTGGGCAGACTGCGGAGACTTGTGCTTCAATCCCTCGGGGTAATAGTTATTCTGAGGATTCCAGAGCATCCAACCGTGAGAGCCAAACTGTTCGGCGGCTTTTATCTGTTCTCTGACCGGCTCTCCCTTGAAGAATCTCCTGTCGTAGGCGTAATCTCTAAAGGCCTGTATCCAGGGCCTGAAACGATTTGTGGCCAGTTGAGTGCGCTCTTGCGCCCTCTTAAGGGATAGATAGACTATTTTATTAGGATTCTGGATAGGATTCCTGTAGCCCGGGATTCCAAACTGAAACCCCGATGGGTAGAGCATAGGTGACAGATAGTCGGGGACGCCGGCGAGGTTCTCGATTTTCTGGCCGATTTGCGTATCGTCAAGGTTCCAGCATGCGTAGCCGAATATGTCCGCGCCAAGATACACGTTATAGGGGGCAAGCCTCTTTTTGGCCTCCTGAAGAAAACCGGTGATTGCCTTTACTCTGGCCTCCTCAGTGCTGGGTTTGGAAAACTTGGGTTTAAACGAATCAGGAAATCTCACATAATCAAACTGTATCTCGTCAAACCCGCTCTGTGCGGCCTCAATGGCTATATCAATATTATAGTCCCACACCTCTTTTCTGAAAGGGTCAACCCATGCGAGCTTCTCTCTGTCTCGCCAGAGGCCTCCCCCCTGGGTCTTTACAGCAAGTTCATGCCTTGCCTGCGCCAGTGGGTTGTCCTTAAAAACAACTATGCGCGCAATTAAATATATGCCCTTATCTCTGAAAGTCTTTACCATTTCTTTCAGGTCTTTAACAAGTATCACCTTCTGCGCGCCGATTTCAGCGGCAAGCGGGATGGAGCTTTTGTAGTTCAGCAAACCCCAGTCGCCCTTTATGTCAATTACCAGGGCATTGACTTCTGTATCTTCTATTAGTTTTAGGGCAGAGTTTCGCAGTTTCTTGCTGGCTGCTCCATACATGGATAAGTATAGAGCCTTAGGTACAAAAGGCCTTAAGGGTATCTCAATTGCAGCGGCGCCCGGCGAAGAGACGAGCTCATTTCTCATGTACCCGGGAGATTTTGCGAATATCTTAATCGCCGGGCTCACCGGGCCTGCCGCGGCTTTGAAACTCACAATACCGGCCTCGTTTGTCAAAAGTGCTGTATTGTTGTCCACGAGCACTGAGGCGCTCACTATTGGTTTTTTCGACACGGAATCGATAACTTTGACATCCAGCGCATACGCATTGTTAAATAAAAGCACCACGGCAAACAGGACTGCTACAGAACATTCAGCTATTGATCTCATACGTTTTTTCACCCTCTGTTTTATTTAGAATTTTAATCAATTCTCTGTTAACAACCTCTCAAACGACTTCCCCTGGTTCGAATTTTCAAGAAGGAAGCGCGGCAGCGACATCATATTGTCCGCAGTCCTGACTGGCCGCCGCTCAATAGAAAACGCGGCCACATATCCGGCCTCAGACGCCTTGCCCATCAGATAGCCGTCGTATATCCCGAATGGCCACGCAAGCAGGTCTATTTTTGTGCCAAACTCCTTTTCGAGCTTATCCTTAGATTTCTTTAACTGTGTCTCTACTATTTTTTCATATTCTTTTTTGTCCAGCCGCTTCTTTTCTATTTTGAAATTTGGATGCCAGTACGTGTGGGATTGAAGATCGAAAAGGCCCGTCTCTTTCAGCTCTTTCAGCTGGGCCCATGTCATAGCGTATGAGGCGTTTGAGATTGCCGAAGGGTAAATGAAAAGGGTAACAGGTACCTGGTATTTCCTGACAAGCGGGAGCATATCCGTGTAGATGGATTTATGTCCGTCGTCGGCGACAATAACCACGCAGTGCGATGGAAGGGGTTTTTTGTCTTTCAGGCTATCGATAACCTGCCTCAGCGGGATTACCGTGTAGCCGTTTTGCCTGAGATATTTTAAGTGTGATTCGAAAACAGGCGTCGTTATAGTCATACTGTCTGCAACGGTTGGCCCAAGCCGGTGATAAAGCAATATCGGAACCCCCGTCCCTGATGTGCCAGCTTTGGCCGCAGAGGCGGCGGCACCAGAGGCGGCAATCAGCATAAACACAACCGCCATCAAGAAAAGCTTCCCTTTCACTCTCATATCAGTACCCCTCTCAACATAACCCCACTATCTTATACAAAATTAACAAATTCTGCAAGCTATTTGTTTTCGGCGTAAAAATATTTCTGATATATATGTATTGAGGAGTATAATACTCCCCAAAAACTGGACAGAGCAATAAGGTGGATGGTAGTCTGCCGGCAACGAAAGGAGAACGGCAGAATGAAGAAAATACGAAAGACACATGACGGAGCATTTAAGGCAAAGGTAGCGA
>JADFXO010000192.1 GCA_015233485.1 Nitrospirota bacterium | reverse complement strand
ATGCGTGGACAAGGTGTACTGCTGCCCCGGCAACGCGGGGATTGCAGGGCTGGCCGAATGTATAACCAATACCGACCCATACAACATAAAGGCCCTTGTAGACCTTGTAAAATGCGAATGGATAGACTTAACCATAGTAGGGCCTGAGGTGCCGCTTGGATTAGGGATTGTCGACTTGTTTGAGCGTGAAGGCCTTAAAATATTCGGGCCGAACCAAAAGGCCGCCGCCCTTGAGACCAGCAAGATATTCGCGAAGGATTTTATGCGATGGCATGGAATTCCAACCGCCCGGTATAAGGTGTTTTCGTCATATCCGCAAGCGCAGGATTATATCCGCCTAATGGGCGCCCCTATCGTTATCAAGGCGGACGGCCTCGCCGCCGGTAAGGGGGTTATAGTTGCCGCGACGTACGAGGAGGCAGAGGACGCGTTAAGATCAATTATGATAGACAGGGCGTTTGGAGACGCCGGCAATAGAGTCATCATCGAAGAGTGTCTGACCGGCGAGGAGGTGTCTTTTATGGTCGTCACCGACGGGAAGACAATTGTCCCCATTCCCACATCGCAAGACCACAAGCGGGTCTATGACAACGATAAAGGGCCGAACACCGGGGGTATGGGCGCCTACAGCCCGGCCCCTATAGTGGACAACGCGCTGCAAGAGGTTATTATGGAAACTATCATGCGCCCGACCATATCGCTGCTTGCCAAAGACGGCATTAAATATAAGGGCGTCCTCTATGCGGGGTTAATGATCAATGATGGCAGGCCCTATGTGCTTGAGTATAACTGCCGGTTCGGAGACCCTGAGGCGCAGGCCATCCTTATGAGGCTGGACTCTGACATTGTTGACATCTGTCTTTCAGTTCACGATGGAACGCTTGATACTACCGGGATTCAATGGAAACCGGAGGCGGCCGTTGCCGTAGTTATTACCGCCGGCGGCTATCCGGGAGGTTTTAAGCGCGGGGAGGAGATTACCGGCCTTGAGTCGATTACGCCGTCTGACGAGGTTTACGTCTTTCACAGCGGGACGGCCTTCGATAACGATGCGCTTGTCACCTCTTCCGGAAGGGTGCTTACTGTTGCCGCCCTTGGCGAGAATATCTCCGGGGCAAGGGACAACGCCTATAAGGCAGCCGCACAAATCCATTTTGATGATATGCACTACAGAAAGGACATCGCCGTTAAGGCGCTTAAGTAAATCTCTGGCCGGCCCGTGGTAAAGGCCGGCCAACTCAGGAAATTATCCCCTTATGATGTTGTTGTCCATGTCATCCCTATAGCCTTCCATGTGCCGCCGAGATAGTAATATAAAAAACCGTCCGGAGCCGCAAAGAGAACGATACCATTTGCAAAGTACATGGCGAAGTAGTCCTGGCCGTTTATTGTCCCGTGAATCATACCTCCGGCCGGAGTGCCAAAAAACGAACTGTACTGGTATAGCAGCGTATTGAATATCAAATAAACATTGGCAATTTTGGCGCTCCAAACCGTGGTAAGACCCTGCCACGTGCTGTTATAGTACCAATACACATAGCCGTCCACCCATGCCATCAGAGCCATTCCGTTGTCAAACCATTGGGTGTAATAGTTTCCACCCAAACCATATGTGTTTGTTTGAATACCGCCGGCTGGGTTGCCAAAAAACGCCGCGTACTTTGACATCAAAGAGGCAATGGCGGTAGAGGCCGCTGTATAGTCAGGGTCGGTGCTATTGTCACTAGCCTCCGGGCTGCCTGCATACAGAGATGTGTGCGGCTGCTCAACGCCCGAATAGCTCACATCTGAATCTGCGGCCTCCACCTGATGCAAGACCGGCAAACATAAACACAAGACGACAATACATATGCCCGTGAATTTTTGCATCTTCGACGCCCTACTTTTCATAAATACGCCCTCCGCTTTATTAATTAATATACACTTCACAGATTGATGTTACCATAGTATTATCGTACGTGTAAAGAAT
Organism: Nitrospirota bacterium; assembly: GCA_015233485.1. Taxonomy (GTDB): domain Bacteria; phylum Nitrospirota; class Thermodesulfovibrionia; order Thermodesulfovibrionales; family Magnetobacteriaceae; genus Magnetominusculus. Next base: position 5,468 of record JADFXO010000192.1, on the reverse strand, counting down.
ATACTTTAATGCCGCCGCCAATTTTTTCTTTAAACAGAAATCGTTCCCCCTTCCAATAGAAAGTGATGCTTTAAATCAGTGGAAAATATGGCAAGGCGTATGTTAATATTAAATTATGCCGGGGACAAGGCCGATAAGGAACTTTAGATGAGTGAACTATACAGGAGGGGCAAGCATGCCAACGCCGCAGAACATTGCCAGAGCTATTAAAGAAATGATTAAACGAAGGGGATTATCGTTGACCGTGGGTCTGCCGCTGTTGCGAGCCTTGCTGGCGGTGGTAATAATGTCCCTGGCCGGGCACGCATGGGGTGCCGCTACTTCTTATAATTGTGGCTATACGTGGACAGAGCAGACGAGCTCCGGCCAGAGATATTGGTGGAAGATAGCGTCCTCCAGAGACGGAGTACACATGGCCGCGGCAGAATATAACGGGTATATTTATACATCAAGCGACAATGGTACCACATGGGTGCAGCAAACCAAATCGGGGCAGAGGGCATGGTACTCAATAACGTCATCAACCGATGGAAGCCACCTTGCCGCCGTAGACAATACCCCTAACGGATATATTTATACATCGGCGGATTACGGCGTTACATGGACAGCGCGGACGAATGCCAGGAGTCCTGACTGGATGGCGGTAGCGTCGAACGCTGATGGAAGCATACTCTTTGCCGCGGATTATTCTGGTAGTTCGAATATTTATAAATCTCAGGACGGCGGCGCTTCATGGGTTGCGCATAGCACGGCCTGCGGCCAGAGCGGCTGCGGCAACATTGGCGGCAAATATTGGTACACCGTGGCCACGTCGGACGATGCAACCACAATCATTGCCGGACCTTCAAACGGAGATGTTTATACATCGTCTGACAACGGCACCACATGGACGGGGCAAACCTCCGCCGGACAGAAGTTCTGGTGGAGCATCGCGTCGTCGTGGGATGGTGTAAAGCTCGCCGCGGTAGAGGGTTATGGGGGATATATTTATACATCTGCGGACTCCGGCGTTACATGGACACAACAAACCGGCCCGGGCAGCCTGAACTGGACATCTATATCGTCCGGCCCTGATGGATTTAATCTCGCCGCTACAAGTTTTTCTACCGATGGATATATTTATACATCACCGAATTCAGGGAGTAACTGGACGCAGGAAACCGGGGCCGGCAGCAGATTGTGGACGTCGTCGGTGGTAGCGGCAGGTGGAGATAAAATTGCCGCCACCGTTTTTGGGGGATATATCTACACAGCGGCCCGTCCCAAATATAACGTAAGCGTTACAAAAACCGGCACGGGCAGCGGCACGGTGGTGTCATCATCCGGCCCTCTAACCTGGAGTGGCAACACCGGCACAGCGCTTTATCTATGCCCGCAGTTCGTAACTCTGACGGCGTTACCCAATCCTGGCAACAGTTTTTCGGGCTGGACTGGATGTGACTCCTCAAGCGGCGCGCAATGCACCGTGGTTATGGCGGCTACTAAGAATGTCACCTCCGTATTTGGCGTCCCTCTTACCGACCAGACAATGACTGTAACCACCACTGGCAACGGTACGGTGACAAGCAGCCCCACAGGCATAAACTGCGGCACTCAGGGGGCTTCGTGTAAATCCACATTTGCTGACAACACTACGGTAACCCTGACGGCGGCGGCAGATCCAGGCTACGGTTTTAAGAGCTGGAGCGGATGTGACTCAATAAACGGCTCGCAATGCACCGTATTAATGTCGTCAAACAAGGCTGTTTCAGCCGTGTTTAATAACAGCCATATATTTACTGTCAACAATACCGGAAATGGTACGATAGTAAGCAATCCGCTGGGGATATACTGCGGCTCTGCATGTATGGCCTCATATACCGACAATACTACCTTAATCCTTTTAGCGGTGGCTAATCCGGGCTATGGTTTTAAGAGCTGGACAGGTTGTAATTCGACCATAGCCGAGCAATGCACTGTGCTGGTGTCATCGGACAATTTAACTGCCACGGCCACATTCGATACAAACGCCAATCTCACATACACCGCCGCCTCGGCCGCCATCAGCAGTATCTATTCAAAGATGAGCTCATTTTTCGGGACTCCACTGGGAGGCGTGACAGCGGGCACTGATAACAATGGCACAAATTACGTCCAATGGTACACAAGCGGCACTGCCCTGCTGGCATGGTCTGACGGGTACATGTACTACTATTATTATCAAGCATGGTATTACACGGGAATCAAGTGGAGGCCTGATACGCTCGACGATTTTCAGAAGGCCAGCACTATGATAAACAATCTCTACACTCAAAACAGCTCTTTTTACGGCACTCCATCAGGCAACGTAACAGCCTACTCCAGTGCAAACGGTACATATTACATCCAGTGGTACAGCAACGCAGGCCTGTTAGCCGGATGGAACGGCTATATGTATGTCTACTACAACGGCACATGGGTCTATACCGGCGCTAATTGGAAATGAAAAAGGATTAAAGACGAAGGGGGGTAACCCCCCTTCACCCCGTATTCTCGCACATGTTTTATTTATTTAATTTGGGCTGCCGCCGTTGGCGGCTTCGGTACTCCGGTTACATTCTTAGCTGGCCGTTGCCGAAGACGATAAATTTCTCCGTCGTCAGCTCTTGCAGCCCCATAGGGCCTCTGGCGTGGATTTTGTCTGTGGATATTCCGATTTCCGCGCCAAGCCCAAACTGTCCGCCATCGTTTAGACGGGTTGAGGCATTGATTAACACCGCCGAGGAATCGACTTCACGTAAGAATCTCATCGCCCGCTGGTGGTTATTTGTGACGATTGCCTCCGTGTGCGACGAGCCATACTTTGCTATGTGGGCGATGGCCTCATCCATGCCGATTACAACCCTGACGTTCAATTTGAGTGAGAGGTACTCGACGTAATAGTCCTCTTCTTTTACAGGGGCGGCCTGCTCAGAACATATCTCCATTGTTAAAGGGCAGCCTAAGATGCTAACACCAGCCTCACTGAAACGTCTTATCATAGGGGGCAGAAACTCCTTCGCTATCACGGCGTCCACAAGCAGCGTCTCCATGGCGTTACATGTGCCGGGGCGCTGCACCTTAGAGTTAAAACATATTTCCATAGCCATGCCCTGGTTACAATCTCTGTCCACAAACACGTGGCAGACCCCCTTGTAGTGTTTCAGCACAGGGATTCGGGAGTTTTCAGTTACCGTACGAATGAGGCCCTCGCCTCCCCGCGGGATAACCAAATCTATGAGGCCCTCAAGCTTCAACATCTCCATGACGACTTCCCTTTGCGTGTTATCGATAAATGTTACCGCTCCTTCGGGCAGGTCAGCGGCATATATCGCTTTGCGTAGAATGGATACGATTGCCTTATTAGAGTTAATCGCCTCTGAGCCGCCTCTCAGGATTACAGCGTTGCCGGCCTTGAGACACAAGCCGGCGGCGTCGGCGGTAACATTGGGCCTTGACTCGTATATTATGCTTACCACCCCGATGGGGACTCTCATCTTGCCGACGAGCATCTCATTGGGCCTTTTGCGCATGTTGGATATTTCGCCCACAGGGTCTGCCATCTGTGAGACCTCTATGAGGCCGTCAGACATCTCAGCTATTCTTTTTTCATTGAGTGTCAGTCTGTCTATGAGCGCCTCGCTGAGGCCTTTTTCTTTGGCCGCGGCGACATCCTTTTCATTTTCGCTTATGAGATACTGTTTTTCTGCACGCAGCGAGTCAGCCATTTTGACCAATACATTGTTTTTGCGTTTTGTTTCGGCCACTGCCATCGCCCTCGCGCCCTCGCGCGCCTCAAGCGCCTTGTTTTTTACGTATTCAGTAATATCCACGATACCTCCTTGGTTCATTTATTGGCTCATTTATTCGTTTTTTGTCTTCTGTCATAAGAGGCCTTATATGCAGCCACGCAGGAGGCATAAATATCCTCAGCGGTTTTTTCCCACGAAAACCTGGTTACGTATTTAAGACCCTTGTCAATCATCTCCTGTTTCAGGGTCTTATCTGCTATTGCCCTAAGGATGCCCCTGCTTAATGACATCGAGTCCGAGGGGTTAAACAGAACTTCCGGATCGCAGACAAACTCGGGCAACGCCCCGGTGTTTGAGACTATGGCCGGTGTGCCTGAGGCCATGGCCTCCAGTATATTGCCGGCATTGGACGACTCTATGAGCAAATCCGCACATGAAAGCAAGGGTGGCATATCCACAGCGTCAACGCTGCCGAGGTATTGAATATTATGCGACGGCTCTCTATCCAGCCCAACTATCAGCAGCGAATGCCTGATACGCGATTTAATATCGTTGAAGGCGGCTATAACCGTATCGCACATCGCAGCGGAGCCAGGCTCTACGCAAAAAAGAATATAGGGCAGGGAAAACCCAAGATGCTCTGCAAACTCTGACAACAAATCATATCTGATATCGGACTTCGCTACCCTAAATGCCTGGGAATCAAAGCCGTGCCTGATTATATCAATATTTGACAGATGCATACCGGTATTATTTAAAAGCTGCTCCCTGAGGAAATTCGATACTACGAGCGCCCTTATGTCCTGTCTGTGGAGATGTCCAAGGGCGGTTTTAAAATACTCCCCCATGAGGCCAAAGCGCTCAGGGTAAAACAAGGGGTCTACGTCGTGAATCATAATCATAACCGGCATCGGCAATACATCCACAAAAGGAAACTCAGTAGCGGGGCAGAACAATACATCAGCTCTGTGGGAGGCCAGTTGATACGGCAAGATCGTATTATTAAACATTAAATTGCTGAAATAACTAACGGCAGGCGCGCCGGTGGCCTCAGACGTAAGCACTATATTGGATTCATTCACACCAGGGATAAGAGTGGGGGAAAAAACAATCGTGTTTTCGTCTATACGGCAAAGCCACTGGACGACTTCCCTCGTAAACACCTCCAGTGCGAAAGTCTTTGCGCCCGAGTACGATGCGTTTATGGCCAATCTCATAGAATCGCTCCCACAGGCATATTATAATATATCAGGGGGCGTGTTGTGTGAAGTGGGCTGAGCGCTATTTTTTTAGCAGGAAAAAAATAAACGCTGCGAGCACTTGACATTTAGGTGTGCCGGTTAGTAATATAGATTTATTTTCCAGGAGGTAATAGTGGAATCGTCACATGCGTTGGTGCACATACCGGGCGTACCGGAGTTTGTAACTTACTCGTGGCTTGCCATGGCGCTCCTTATAGGTGTGGCCCTGATTGTAAGGTCGTCTTTGAAGTTAATCCCCAGCGGCCTTCAAAACGTCGTAGAATCTGTTGTTGAGGGCATATATGATTTTTGCGGCGAAAACATAAACCACCACTGGGTGGATTCCATGTTCCCGCTTATCGGGACACTCAGCCTGTACATCCTTGTATGTAACCTGTTCGGGCTTATTCCCGGGTTTGACGCCCCTACGTCGAATATAAACGTTACGGCGTCGTGCGCCGTGCCGGTGTTTTTTGCC
>JADFXO010000191.1 GCA_015233485.1 Nitrospirota bacterium | reverse complement strand
CTCATGCCTTCAATCTTTTATCTTTTTCTGTGCCTTGTTTAAGAATAGGCCTGACGCATCCTTATACCGAACGCTCAGACATGCTGATTAGGAAATTAACTGCCGAATAATAAGCAACCTTGCCTGTACACGTACGTACACGCTGTATACGCATTTGTACTATTGACAATTTTATATTCAAAAACATACACTGTGTCTCAGCTTAGGCTGCTGAGTAGGCCAGGCAAATGCTGAAATGATTTGAAGGGGGAGTTATGTTGAAGAATCTTTCTATTTCCACACGGTTGTATCTGTTAATAGCGTTTATTTCTTTGATGACGGTAACTGTAGGAATTTGTGGCGTTAGCAGTACCTCCGCGACAAACGGTTTGTTAAAAAGCGGTCTGGATAAGGCTAAAATGTTTTCGGAAGGCGTTGACACGGCAAGGGAGGCCCAGGTTACCTTTAAGAAACAAGTGCAGGAGTGGAAAGATATTTTGTTGAGAGGCAGCGATCCGGATGCATTTAAAAAATATACGGGAGGTTTTGCCAAACGTGAGGAAGACGTTCAGGAAAACCTGAAGAAATTGAAAACGATTATGGAAAATCTCGGACTTCAATCATCAGCTGTTGACGAGGCATTGAAAGTGCATGGTGAACTGGGCGTAAAATATAAGGAGGCCCTTAAGAATTACAGCTCGGACAACGCCGAGAGCTACAAGGTTGTAGACAAGCTTGTAAAAGGTATTGACAGGGCCCCGACTGACAGCATCGATGGAATCGTAAAATTTTTACAAGAAAAACAGGCTGCGGCAATGTCGGAATTTCAGAACGAAGGGAATAAAAAGTATAAGTCGTCGCGCAATACTACATTAGGCGTTATCGCAGCTATGGTGTTGCTGTCGATAATTATCGCGGCGCTTATAATACGCAATATCACCAATTCACTTTTCAAGGGCCTTAACGTGGCGAACAGCCTGGCTGACGGCGACCTGACAGTAGAAATCGAAGTTGACGGCAACGACGAAATCAGCAGACTTCTACGCGCTATGAAAAACATGACGGATAAGTTGAAAGAGGTTATATCCAATTTGAGAGTTACCGCGGAAGGCGTCACTGCCGGCAGCAGTGAGCTTAGTTCGGCAGCGGAGGGACTTTCCCGTGGAACCATTGAACAGGCGGCGTCCGTAGAGGAGACATCGTCGTCGATGGAGCAGATGAGTTCCAACATACAGCAAAACACAGATAACGCGGTGCAGACAGAAAGACTGGCGTCAAAATCGTCCAAAGACGCGGCTGTAAGCGGCAAATCCGTGACAGACGCGGTGACCGCCATGAAGGAAATAGCAACCAAAATATCTATCATAGAGGAAATCGCCAGACAGACAAACCTCCTGGCCTTAAATGCCGCGATAGAAGCAGCCCGTGCAGGGGAACACGGCAAGGGATTTGCGGTTGTGGCCTCTGAGGTGAGAAAACTTGCCGAGCGTTCACAAAAAGCCGCTGGTGAGATAACCCAGTTGTCGGCAACAAGCGTCGTCATAGCTGAAAACGCAGGAGATATGCTGACAAAACTGGTGCCCGACATCCGAAAGACATCCGAACTGGTTCAGGAAATCGCTGCTGCCAGCAATGAACAAAACACAGGGGGGCAGCAGATAAACAGGGCACTGCAGCAGCTTGACCATGTGATACAACAAAACGCCGCATCGGCCGAGGAGCTGGCCTCCACATCCGAAGAGTTAAACTCGCTGGCAGATGAGCTGCAAAGCGCAATAAGTTTCTTTAAAACAGGCGAAATGACCGCAAACCAGAGGCGCACCCCGGCAAGAAAACCCAAATTAATTCAACAAATCGCTCATCAACCCGCCCACGCTAAACCAGCGCCAAGACCCCATACGCCCCACCCTGCCAATAAAGGCATCGCCGAGTCATTCGACTTTTCCAATGCGAGAAGCAAACACCTCTTGTGGAAAAGCAGGTTGAGAGACTTTCTCGACGGTAAGGAGAGCCTTACTGAGGCACAGGCCGTATCGCATAAGGACTGCGACCTCGGCAAATGGCTATATTCCAAGGGAATCGATAATTACGGCCAACTGCCGGAAATGCAAAAGTTAGAAACAATCCATGAAGAACTCCACTCGGTAGTAAAACAAATCGTCACGCTGAAAAACTCTGGAGATGCGGCAGGGGCAGAGAATCAATACTTACAAATAGGCCCAATGAGCAAAGAAATAATCAACCTCCTGACAGCGATAGAGAGAAAAATAGCCTAAGGTTATAAGATAACCAACGGTTACAGCGAAGCGGAATACGGGTCGAGGGGGGTTACCCCCCTCGCGGGAGTTTGAGGGCAGCGCCCTCATGCCTTCAATCTTTTCTATGTCTTATCAATGTTTAAAAACTCGTTGCCCCGTAAAAACCATAGTTACTTTTGGGTCGGCCTCGTTACATGCATTTATGGATTCAAAGTCCCGGTCAGAGCCACCGGCATGAACGATTGCGGTTACGCCCTCTTCGATACCCACGTCAACCCCATCCCTGAATGGAAAGAACGCGTCTGAAATCATTGCTGAGCCTATCAGCCCGCCCCGTGCCTGTTTTGTCTCGCCGGCTATCTCATCAAGTGCATCTCTGCGGCGCTTGCCCTCTTTGACTTCCTGCTCAAATACCTTTAACGCTATTCCGTGACGTTTGTAGCAAAGCGCATCGGCATACTTCGTATAAGCCTTAAACACGGCAATTTCTGCTACCCCTACCCTGTCCTGCTCGCCAGTGCCTATGCCGACAGTGACACCGTCCTTTACATATATCACGGAGTTTGAGGAGATTCCCTGTTCGATGTTCCAGCCAAAGAGCATATCCTCGTACTCACTCTCATTCGGCTTTCGTTGAATGATATACTCCACACCTTTGTATAGGGTTTTAGCGAGCTGAAAATCCCCCTCCGTCCTTATCTTGTTCGTCTGCGACTGCTGAATTATCAACCCGCCATCTGTAAGTGATTTCAGGTCAAGATACTTCATGTCTTTATATCCAGCAAGATCAGCCATCCTCTTCAAACGTATAATCCTGAGATTCTTCTTCTTCGTTAACAAAGACAATGCCCCATCTTCGAAGTCCGGGGCAGCGACAACCTCCAGATAATTTACCGCAATCGCCTCTGCTGTTGCCTTATCAACCGGCCTGTTCAGGGCAAGACAGCCGCCAAAGGCGGCAATCCGGTCGGCCATATCCGCCTTCAAATAAGCCTCAGTAATAGAATCCCCATAGGCAGCCCCACAAGGATTATTATGCTTCATTATGACAGCGGCCGGCCTCTCCGTTAGATACTTCAATATATTCAAGGCATTATCAAGATCTGTCAAATTAATTTTTCCAGGATGCTTTCCAGCCTGAATCATATCCTCTTCAGTAATAGCACTAACCAAACCATTTCCCGGCCTTATATACTCGCACCCGGCAATGACAAGATTCCCACTTACCAGTTCATAGACGGCCGCCTCCTGGTCGGGATTTTCCCCGTAACGCAATCCCTTCTCTATTAAGTCGCCCGTCTTTTCATCCGGTATCTTCCAAGTCCTCTTTTTATAAACCAGCCTTGCATCTCCAAAAGTAATACTTAAATCATCAGGAAAGTGATCATCAAGAATCGTCTTATACATCTTTTTATCAAGTTCTGCCATCTTATCGCTCCTATTGGCCCTTCAACAGCATAGAGCCTTTTGCTATATTCAAATGCGCGGCTATGACGTCGCATTTTGCCTGAAATAAAAAAAATACATTTTTCTTCTTATCGCCCTCAAGGGTCTCGAAATTTCCCTGTCCCTTGCTTATCACCAAAGAATGCCTATTAAATTCCTCCACAAAATCGGAGCTGCAAAACTCCAAATCCGTCCCCACGGCATCCGTGCCATTATCTATTACCCGGCAGTGCCGTTGTAAGCCAACCTCCACAGCGTCCTCCATAGTAGCGTCATTGATAACAGCACTGCCCTTGACAACGGCAGTAACGCGTTTACCCATACCTGCAAGGAGTTCAATCAGGAGCATGTCAAAGACTATCTCACCGGCATTATCCAAAAGATAGAGAATCTCTTTATGCCCTTGCAGTTCATCCTCAAACAAATCAAAATCATCCACAGCTATTACCTCTTCAAGTGCCCTGCCGATTGTCTCTTCAACATCGAAGGATTCGTAAATGCCGAAGTCGATGATGTTTCCGGCAATAGCAATCCTTGCGGCGCTCCAAAGAGAATTCCTGCTTCTTAATATTTGTTCTTTAAGACGAGGATAAAGTTTTAGCGCAAACTCATTGAACTGACGTTTCAACGCGGCATACGGGTCACGCCCCATTCTCTTCTTAACCGTGCGATATATAAACGTGGTCGCATACGCCGGAGTCTTTTCGACATCCACGTCTTTCAATACACCGAGAACATCCCCGATTATCCCAAACCGCACACCTTCATCCATGTCAAACTGGGAAAGCGCTGTAACGGTCTGCCGTAAAAAACAAGGAAAACACTCTATATGAACTTTCATTTACACGCCGTCCTCAGATAGTTGGCAATAGCGGCATCATATCCCGAAATCACACTAAAAACCTTCAAAGCAAGCGCAAGCCGAAAACCATAACTCAACCCCCCCCCGGAAGAGCTCATCTCACCGATTACTTTATCATAATCAATTGGGTCTATGACTGGGGCGACATCCTTAAAATTCTTGGCCGCGGCGCGAAGCATGGTAGGGCCGCCGATGTCGATATTTTCGATGGCCTCGCCAAATGTTACTCCTATCTTTGCGACAGTCTTCTCAAAGGGATAAAGATTCACCACAACGAGGTCTATGGTTTTGATGCCGTGTGCGGCGATAACGCTCATGTCGTCGGGGTTGTCTCTGCGGGCAAGGATGCCGCCGTGCACCTTTGGATGGAGGGTCTTGACCCTGCCGTCGAGCATTTCGGGGAATCCCGTGTATTCGGAGATTTCGGTTGCTGACACACCGGCCTCCCGAAGCGATTTGGCGGTTCCTCCGGTTGAAAATATCTTTATGCCCATCTCCTGAAGTTTTTTAGCGAACTGTACAACGCCCGACTTGTCGGACACACTTATAACGGCGTTTTCTATCTTACTCAAGCCATGCCTCCCTGATAATTATATTTATGGAAATTGATTTTAACATCTTATATAATTTGAGGTAAAGAATATGTTAAAATGTATTTCGTTTAGTTATGAAAAAAATCGCAGCGATATTCATATTCATAATTTTGATTGCAACAGCCGCCGGAGCTGACGAGACAGTCGCGTCCGCCGACAACAGTACAAAAACCATCGACAACAACACCACTACACTGGGCATAAAATGGAATAAGAACGGCGGCTCTGTCATAGACGCCGACAAACTAGACTATGACGGCGTGAAAAAAATATACTACCTCACCGGCAACGTCGAAATCACATCTAAGAAGGATAATTCCACAGTAACGGCCGACTACGCAGAGTTCTACGAAGAAAATTCCCTGGCCGTGCTCAAAGGAAATGTAATATACGAAGACAGCGAAGTCAGGGCGCTGGCTGACGCGGCGGAACTCTATACCGATAACAATACGGGATTTATGACACGGGCAACACTGCTCTTTAAAAAGGATAACTACCACGTCAAAGGAGAAACCATACAGAAACTCAACTCCGGCAACTACCATGTAGATCATGGCTCTATAACAACCTGTGATGCTCCTATTCCGGCCTGGTGTTTTTATGCCGAAGAGACCACAATACAATTAAATGACGAGATAGTGTCGAAAAATGTTACGATGCGGGTAAATGACACACCCATTCTTTATACGCCGATTTTCGCTCAATCCCTTAAGCGGCAAACGGGCTTCCTGATGCCCATAGTGGGCTACAATTCGTTCAAAGGGACACATATCAGCCTTCCATTTTTTTGGGCTATATCAGAAAACAGGGACATGACTATCACACCGGATTATTATTCAAAAAGAGGCGAAGGCCAGGGTGTGGAGTATAGATATGTCGAAAAGGGCGGCATCGAGGGCAGATGGTGGATTTACCACCTGCGCGACAGGGTCGATGACAAGAACTATTATCAAATCACAGGGACACACAGCCAGTTTACCGAAAGCGGTTTTTCATCTATGCTGGAGGTTAATTATTTAAACCAAAAAGACTATTACCAGCTCTACAGTCCATCGGTTCAGAGAAGCATCTCGCGTTTTATTGAATCGACGGGCGAGCTTGCATATTCCACTGAAAAAATCAGGACATACCTGCTTTCCCAGTACTGGGTGGATTTAGAAAATCCAAACGGCTGGATATCGCAGCGAGTTCCTGAGCTTGGATTTACTGTCCATCCTGTGGAGATAAAACTGCTTGACGCCTTTTCTATGAGGACGGCGCTGACGAACTTCGTATCAGATGTAAACGTAAAAGGGGAGCGATTCGACATATTCCCGAAGGTTTACTGGTCGATAGGAGACGGCCTGCGGTTCACCCAAACAATCGGAGCGCGTGAGACATTTTACAAGATCTCGCATACCGTTGATGGCCGGGACGATATAAACAACTTCGCCGGCGTCTATAACGCCTCGCTTGACGCCACACTGACCAAAGACTATTCGTCATTTACACATATCTTTGAGCCATCTTTAAGATTCAACTACATATCGCACGACATATACACGGACAACGACACCTACCCTGCCCCGATTTTGGACTCTACGGAGCTGTTCAGAAAGACCGCCACTACCGAGCTTGCATTTATGAATTATCTCAGGAACAGTAGCGGGACATTTCTATATCTCAATCTCCTAAACTCATATGACGCCCTTGACCCGGCCAATAGGCTTCAGCCGATGAGACTTCAGCTGGCGATTAAAAAACCGGTTGTTTTTAAGTCCGAAACGGCTTACGATTTTAAAACCGGACAAGTGACGCAATTCAATTCCGTGACCAGTATTTCGTTCTCTGACAATCTTAAACTCTCTGTTGGAGAGCGTTATAACTTGCTCAACAGTATTACGTATATAACCGGCACATTAGACGTTATGTTAAGCAAGGAATACGCCTTTAGGACAAACACGTGGTATGACGCGAGGGCCGGCGAGGCCAAATATTACAGCATAGACCTGTTTTATATGAAGCAATGCTGGGGGCTTAATCTCAGGATTGCGCGCACCCCCGATTCGTTTGGTGTATATCTAATGATAGACTTAAAAGGCATTGGAAACCAGCAGATGTTCTCCTTTGGCAGGACGTAGGGCTGAAGACAATGCTGATTGACATTGGAAAGTAACTTACCCCAAAGAAAAAAGAATACGAAGTGTCTAATTAGGCTGCACTGCTTGCTGATATCGGGGTTTGAGATCAAAAACCTTATCCAGTGAGGCGTTAGGTGGTTCTTGCCTGTAAATCGTTAGAAATATGGTATAGACAAACCCGTCAGGTT
>JADFXO010000190.1 GCA_015233485.1 Nitrospirota bacterium | reverse complement strand
AATCGTGGTTTTCTTTACTTAAAGTTAGCGTATATGGTATATTGACATATATAATTAAAAAAACTCTATCAAGGAATATAACGAGTTTAGCTTTAGATGAGTTATTTTGAACAACGGATGGAGAGAAAAGAGAAAGCTTCAAAAATGTGGTAGTATTAAATTGGGAGATAAGGAATTAAAATAATCATATATAGATTGAAGTCTCTTTGAAACAAATAATAAGAAATGAAAAACGAAAGAAAAACTGAAGCAATTGTTCGTTCCCACTTTGAAAAGTTCAAAGACATTATACATATAGAAGAGCAAATATCCGATAATGCCAGTATTTCTAAATTATTAAAACTAGCGTCAAAAAAAGGGAGCGGGAAAGGATTCCCTGAATTCTTGATTTCTTTTTTTGGCAATTCTGAACTGCTTATTGTAGTTGAATGTAAAGCAGATATCACGAAACATGAAAGTCCAAATAGAAACAATCCTCCTGAATTTGCAGTAGACGGTGTAATTCATTATTCTTCGTATTTATCAAGAGATTTTGACGTGTTAGCTATTGCGGTTAGTGGACAAACAATAAAACAACTTAAAGTTTCACATTTCTTGCAATTAAAAGATAACAAAAAAGCAATCCCGATTTTTGGTGATAAATTGCTTTCTGCAAGCGATTATTTAGATGGTTATTTAAAAAGCGACGAAAAATTAATTCAAGACTATAATGTTCTTTTGGACTTTACAAAGAAATTAAATGATACATTACATTCATATAAAATATCAGAAAAATATCGAAGTCTATTGATAAGTTGTATTCTGATAGCATTAGAAAACAAGCCGTTCAAAACTTCTTATCACTTATATGGGGCAACAAACACAAAAGAACTGGCGGATACTCTTGTTGATACAGTAATTAGAGAATTAAAAAATGCTAACATTAAAAATGACAACCTTGATAATCTAAATATCCAGTTTGGTTTCATTAGAACAGATACGTCTCTTTCTACAAAAAAAGACGTGCTAAAAACATTAATTACAGATATCGACAAAAATATAAATTCATTCATAAAAACTCATGAATACTTTGATGTTCTTGGTCAATTATATATAGAATTCCTTCGATATGCGAATAGTGATAAAGGTTTGGGCATAGTTCTTACTCCTCCTCATATTACAGAATTATTTTCTGAAATAGCACAAGTAAACGAAAATAGCATTGTTTACGATAATTGCACAGGTACAGGCGGCTTCTTAATTAGTGCAATGAAAAAAATGATTGAAGGCGTAAAAGGAGATAGTGATATTGTAAGTAGAATAAAAAAAGAACAATTGATAGGCGTAGAATACGCAGCGGACATTTTTGCATTATCTGTATCAAATATGTATATTCATCAAGACGGTAAAACTAATATTGTAAATGGAGATTGTTTTGATGACAATATTATTAAACAAATTAAAATTAGAAAACCTACTGTTGGATTATTAAATCCTCCATATAAATCTAAAAAAGATGATATAGAAGAACTTGAATATGTTTTAAATAATATGGAATGTTTGGTTGATGGAGCTAAATGTATAAGTATTGTTCCAATGCAAAGTGCATTAGCACAAAGTGGTAAGGTGTATGAACTTAAAAAAATGTTGCTAAAGAAGCATACATTAGAAGCTGTTATGTCAATGCCGAATGAATTGTTTATCAATTCAAATGTTGGAGTTGTTTCTTGTATTATGATTTTTACTGCTCATAGACCACATCCAAAAAACAAAGAAACTTATTTTGGCTATTACAAAGATGATGGTTTTGTCAAACGAAAAAACCAGGGTAGAATCGATGCTTATAGAAAATGGAAAGATATAAAAGAAAGATGGGTATCGTACTATATTAACAGGAAAGCGAAAGCAGGATTAAGCGTAAATAAGATTGTTACTGCTAAAGATGAATGGTGTGCTGAAGCATATATGGAAACAGATTATTCAACGTTGACAAAAGAAGAATTTTTAAAAAATGTAAAGTTGTATGTCTTGTTTAATGAATTATTCTTAAAAAATGACTAAACTTGTTCCTATAAAAGAATTATTTACTCCGGTCTATGGAGTTAATCTTGAATTAGTACACCTTGAAGAATGTGAAAAGAAAGATTTAAATAGCATTAGATTTATTTCTAGAACAGAGCAAAACAATGGAATTGCTGCCTTTGTAAAAAAAATAGATGAAATAAGACCTAATCCAGCACATACAATTTCTGTTGCTGTTAGTGGTTCGGTGCTATCTTCCTTTTATCAAGAGGTAGAATACTATAGCGGTAGAGACGTGTATTATCTTTATCCAATAATAGAAATGAATAAAGAGGAAATGATATTTTATGCGTTATGCATTAAAGCAAATAAGTATAAGTATAACTATGGTAGAGCAGCAAATAAAACACTAAAAGATTTACTTGTCCCTGCAAAAAGTAATTTACCTATTTGGGTAAAACAATCAAATGTATATAAATATGCTAAGTCAAATAAACCATTAAACAACTCAAATACACCGCCATTAGAGACAGATAAATGGCAGTGGTATAAATTGCAACAATTGTTTGTTATAAAAAAGGGGAAACGATTGACAAAAGCCGATATGATTGAAGGTAATACCCCTTTTATAGGGTCTATTGACTCCAATAATGGATATAGAGAATACATAGAGCAGCAACCAATTCATGAAGGAAATACAATTACAGTTAATTATAACGGTTCTGTAGCTGAAGCGTTTTACCAGCCAAATCCATTTTGGGCTTCAGATGATGTGAATGTTCTTTATCCAAAATTTTCAATGAACAAATATGTTGCCTTGTTTTTAGTAACAATAATCAAATTAGAAAAATATCGTTTCAATTACGGTCGTAAATGGCACCTTGAAAGAATGAATATGTCAGAAATAAAGGTTCCAGTAACCAACGAAGGTAAGCCAGATTATTTATTTATGGAAAATTATATTAAGACTTTGCCATTTAGTCAAGGAATATAAGAAGTTATTTAATGCCTAACAAACTAAATAACAAATATATCTTAGCATATATCGTGATATCTTCAGAATCTTGATAAGTGTCAAATGAATAGAAGCGTGCCTGATAATGTAATGAGAATACTTAGAGAAGAGGTTAATTATGGCTGTCCGTACCCTTCGTGTGGCCAGCCAATTTTAATGTGGCATCATTTTGATCCGCCGTGGAATGAAGAAAATCACCATAGACCTGAAGGAATGATCGCTTTATGTCCTGAACATCATCGTTATGCTGATGGTGGACATTATACAAAAGCGCAATTAAGGAAATGGAAATTAAATCCTAACGACCTACCATATATAAAACAATATATACCATGGACTTGGGAAAGTTTTGTATATGAAATAGGGACTTCGTATGCAAGTCCTTCATCATATGTTCAGGTAAATACTGAAAAAATATTAAGTGCTAAAAGAGATCCCAATACATCAGTCTTTAATATAGCTCCATGGCTTATAAGCCTCTCGCTTGTTGATGAAAATGGACATACGATAGCTAAAATTAAGGATAACTATTTAATTTCAGATAATAGTTCGTCAATAATTGAAATTTCATATCATGGAAAAAATGTGATAATTAAAGATAAAAGTGAAACAAACTCGTTAGAATTAAATGTAATACAAATCAGTCAAAAGGAATTAATGAGTTATTTGGAAAAGAAATATTTAGAAGCTTTTAAAAATCAGACGATAAAATTACTTGATGGCACGATTATGAAGGAAGTTGATAATATTGAAAAAAAGAACCAGTTTGTAAATGATTTATTTGAAACTTTAGTAAGATATATAAATAGTGATAATAAACTCAATATTTTAGATATTAATGGTAAAATTAATACAAAAACATATTCACTTAATTATACTAAGAATGAAGTAGAATTTCCAAATCAAATGAAATTTTACTCGCAGTGGGGTTTTAGTGAATGCACTGTAATAAATCCATTTTATCATTATAATTGATAAGGGGTACATTAGTAAGACGCCGTGGAATAAATTTCGGGAAAGCCGGAATGACGTTAAACGAGATGTCGTGTCTTCATACATACGTACTCCTTTGTAATAACTGAAATTACTTTTATCATAAAATTCTATGGATATTAATGGTTATCTAACTGGAATTGCCTTGTTAATTGCTGCTTATGCAGCTCTTTCAAGACTGGAAAAGATAAGAGTACGTTTGTTTTGTGGTTATTTAGAAACATTTCTATTAATTATATCATTTATTTTAAATAGTTATTGTTTATTGTGTGATAAGGTCTCTTACGATATTGGGACAAAATATCTTAGTAAGTTATTATCTATTAATATAGAAAATGTAATAGAACTCAAAGATGCTTCTTTTACTATTTATTTCGTTCCTGTTCTATATGTAACGTATAAGTTAATGTATGGGAAACTAAATAATTATGATAAGTTTCAGAGGTTAGTAGAAGGACTCAATAACTCGGAAAATCATGCTTTACTAATAACTTTATTTCAAGAACATCTTGATAATATTATGGATGATTATAAAAAATATAATGAATTATTGCAAAAACATAATTCTAATTATAAATCAAAATTAAATATTATGAAAAGTATTATGAAAATCTTTTCAAATAGACCATTTATAAAAAGTATAGTAAATATAAATCCTTATCTATCAATAAAGTGTTTTAAGTATATTAATGAGTTCTATGAATTTGATGAGTTTTTTGATATTTATTTAAAGATGCTTATTGAAAATACTGACAGTATATTATATTTAGAAATATCAGATATTATAAACAGGTACCCTTGTCCCATTCCTAAAGAAAATAAGTTGTTATATGCATTGTTTAATGACTGGAAGGTAGCTGATAGACTTCATGTATGGAGTCCAATTGCTGCTGGAGTTTTAGAACATTTACATTATTTGAGTAAAAATAGAGATACGGATGAATACAATGATGTCGAAGAGGAATTTGTTAAGAAGAGTATAAGATACCCTCTTTGTGTTGGTGTTCTTTTCTTTGATATAATGTTTACAGAAGCTGTAATCAAAAGATATTTCACATATTCCCTCCTTACTTTTCATTCTTTACAAAAAGGATATGCGAGAATTATAAACCTATAAATCGTAGTAACGAAGATATTAACTATCTTTATACAAGCTATAGAAACATATTAGAAAGGTTAATCAGAACTCAATGTAGATGGATAGATACAATATGCAAAAAGGAACCTGAGCAGTATAACATACAATTAGATTCTAATAGTAATAACATTATTGTAAGCAGTATTAATTCTTTAACGATGTGTCTTTTTGAAGTATCAGAATCACTAAATATACCAAGCTTGGTTAAAAAAGATTTGTTTGATATTGTAATTTCAGAATACATTAAGTTGAGAGAACTGAACACAAATGTTACTTTGCGATATGCAGACATATTTCTCAGCTATTTGTTATCAGGCGGACATGACAGTAATAGGAGCAAAGAATATTCAAAAACTCTATTTTCGTCAGTACTTAAAAGAGATAATTTAAGAAATAATGAACTTAAACACGCTAAAATATTAATGAAAGAAATTATAGACCTTTTAAAAAGCTTTTTTTATGACGATGATATTGCAATGATTGAAAAGGATTTTAATATATCAATAGAAATAAATGACGAAAATATATATATTAAAACAGAAAATGGTTACATATATGAAATAGATACAAAATAGTTTCATAAATAAAAGTTGCATTTTGACTATTGACAAATATTTTAAGAGCTCTTTATTGCATCATTGTTGTTTTATTAGTTTTAGTGACCTTAATCATAAATTTTTTACAGTCAATTCTAATGTTGCGATACATAAATCCCTCTTATTGTTTTGGAGATAAATTGAATATGACTGCCAAAAAATATTTTAGTAGAGTATATATACTTCAATCGTTACGTAAGGGCGACCTCAAAACTGGAACAAACCTTGAAGACTTATTGCAGTTTTTAAGATTTAAAGTACCGCAACTATCCTGTCGCTTGTTTGAAATTGCGGACAAAGCATCATTCTTGTTAAGGCTGCAAGATATTGAAAAAGATGTTTTGATTGAAAAGCAATACCCGATTATTCATGTTGATGTTCATGGTGATGAAAATGGAATCAAAGTATCTTCAGGAGAAGTCATCACCTGGAATGAACTCCAACCTATTTTAATGAGTATTAATATCGCATGTTGCAACAATCTTTTCGTTGTCTTGGCAGTTTGTAAAGGAGGAAACTTACTTAAGGTTTGTTATCCACCGAGAAGGGCAACTGTGTGGGGCTTGATAGGATCATTCCAGAATTTTGAAGCGCAAGATGCAGATGTTAGTTTTCAAGCATTTTATAAGGAGTTGCTTACCAGTTTTGACGTGAATATGGCATTAGACCAACTTAACAATGCATTCCCCAAAATGCAACCAAGATATTCTTTCACAACTTGTATGAGCATGTTTATTGAGACATTTAAGAAATACCACGCCGAGTATTGTGTTGGAAAAAGAAAAAAAGAACGTATTGAAGTTTTAATAACTAAGGTTATGAACGCACAATATATCCAGGGAGGGCGTTCGGTGACAGAGGTTAGAAATCAAGCAAAGAGTCTTTCAAAAAAGGGAAAAGACGACTTCGAGAAGCAAAAAGAGAGATTCTTTATGATAGACTTGTGCCCCAATAACAGAGAACGTTTCTTAGATTTACGTTATATAGACTGTGTAAGCCATTCTGAGAGTCTTTAAATAAGTTTGTTGGAGACTAACCAGTCTTTGTATTTCGGGAAGCTATTTAGAAATTGAACCTTGAACCAGCTTTTTTCGTCGTCGTCGGCTTGTTTCCAGTAATCTTCAAGAAAGGCTTTGATATGTTCTTTCGGTATATCTTTAGGGTTAGGCGTATTAGGAGTATGTTCTGAAAATATTACCGATTCCTTTTATAACCCATTCGTAATTAAGGTCTTCACAAGCAGAAAGAACGATTCTAAGGTCTATGGTGTCTCGTATTTTCCAGTTCGATAAGGTGCTTGCATTGATATTAAGCCGTTTACAAAGGCTTAAATCAGTGTTAAGGTCATAGGCAAGTTTAATTCTTTCTATTACGGTGGCAGTGAAATTTGTTATGTAATTCGTCATAAATATACATCCTGTCAGGCAATTAAAGACTTAAAACGCACATCGTCAAAAAAATAATAAAAAAAAGTTCTTGACAAAATAGACAGCATGTGTATTAGACTATTTCTATGTATGAAATAGCTTGCAAGATACTTCAAACCCCTGTTTATACAATAACATATTTGTTTAATTGTGTAAATAATAAAGCTTCTAAGGGAGGACTATGACAGTAAGTAGGCGCAAAGATACCGGGAAATGGGGCTATAGAGTAAGAATCGGTAATGAGTATTTCAGAAAGCATGAGTGGGACACTAAAAATGAAGCAAAAAACGCTATGCTGGCATTATTT